>JARBTY010000272.1 GCA_029239935.1 Clostridia bacterium
GTCATAAACCCCTAAAACCTGTAGATTGGCGTAAGCTGGATTCGCTAATGGACCCAATATATTAAAAACTGTTCTGATTCCTAATTCCCTTCTAGGTTTTGCAACATACTTCATAGCTGTGTGATAAACTGGCGCAAACATAAAGCATAGTCCTACTTCTTCCAGTACCTTTGCATTTTGCCTCGGTGTAATATCCAGTTTAACCCCTAAGGCTTCCAAAATATCAGCAGCCCCACATTTGCTAGAGACTGACCTGTTCCCGTGCTTAGCTACTTTAACTCCTGCAGCGGCCACAACTAGTGCAGATACAGTAGAAACATTAAAGGTATTGGTACAGTCCCCTCCTGTGCCTACGATATCTATGAGATCCCCCTCTGCTTGGAGTCTGGTACATTTTTCTCTCATAACTGTTGCACAGGCAGTAATCTCTTCTATCGTTTCACCTTTCATCCTCATCGCTGTCAAAAAGCTGCCGATCTGAGCCTCTGTCGCATCCCCCTCCATGATACTGCCCATTGCTGTCTGCATTTCCTCTATTGTTAGGTCTATTCCTTCTACTAGTTTTTTAATATAATATTCCATTAGATGGTCACCTCCAAAAAGTTTTTAATCATGACTTCCCCATTTTGTGTAAGTATGGACTCTGGATGAAACTGCACGCCAAATACTGGATATTCTCTATGCTTAACGCCCATAATCTCACCATTTTCGTCTTCTGCTACCACTTGCAGCACCTCTGTAAGACTTTCTTTTTCTATAATCAGTGAATGATATCTGCCTGCTGTAATGACATTCGGAAGCCCTTTAAACAATAAACAGCTGTTATCTACACGGATGTCACTTTGCTTGCCATGAAGAATCTGTCTGGCTTTTACAACTTTACTGCCATAAGCTTCTCCAATAGACTGATGTCCTAGACAAACCCCTAAAATAGGTACTTTACCACTGAAATATTTGATGGTTTCTATGGATATCCCAGCGTCTTTAGGATACTTTGGGCCTGGAGAAATAATAATATGAGTGGGGGCAAGGGCTTCTATTTCCTCCAGTGTAATCTTGTCATTTCTAAACACCTTAATATCTTGATTAAACTGACCTATATATTGATATAAGTTATAGGTAAAGCTATCATAATTATCAATGATAAGAATCATTTCATATTCCTCACTTTCTTTACCGCATCAAATAGTGCACCGGCTTTCGTAATGGTTTCTTTATATTCACTTTCTGGATCTGAATCCAAAACAATACCTGCTCCTGCCTGTACGTAGGCTATTCCCTCTTTTTTAACGATCGTCCTTATCGTAATACATGTATCCAGATTGCCATCATAACCTATATACCCTATAGCGCCTCCATATACCCCTCTTTTTTCCTTCTCTAATTCTTCTATAATCTCCATCGCTCTTACCTTAGGCGCCCCCGAAAGGGTACCAGCCGGCAGTATAGCTCTTACAGCTTCCAAAGGACTTAAATCTTTCTTTAACCTCCCCTGAACATTGGTGGTGAGATGGATAACATGTGAAAGTCTTTTGAAGGCCATATAGTCAGATACCTGCACGCTGTTAAATTCACTTATTTTCCCTACATCATTTCTAGCTAGGTCAACCAGCATATTGTGCTCTGCCAGTTCTTTTTTGTCTTTTAAAAGCTCTGCTTCAAGTTGTCTGTCTTCCTCATCCGTTTTGCCCCGTCTTCGGGTACCCGCTATGGGCTGCGTCACGACTGTACCGTCCTGTACCTTGACAAGGGTCTCGGGGGAAGCGCCTGCAATCTCCATGTCTTCGAACTTCATAAAATACATATAGGGAGATGGGTTGATCGTTCTAAGCACCCTATAAACATCAAATAATTCGCATTTTAGTTCTGCTTTGAAAACCTGTGAAAGCACCACTTGAAAGATATCTCCGTTTTCGATATAAGCTTTGGCTTTTTTTACATTATTTTCATAGTCCTCCTGGGTCATACTGCTTACAAAGTTCACCTCTTCATCAAAACTCACCGTATGCTTTGTAGCAGGTTCACTTACAAAGTCATAAAGTCTCAGGAGTTCATCCTGTGCGTTTTGATAAGCCTCTTGGAGATCCTTAGCCGCCCCTTCTATATTAACTATAAGTGTAATTTTTTGTTTGAGATGATCAAAGGCTATAATATGGTCAAAAAACATCAGTTTGATATCTTCCGCCTTAAGCTGGTCCGCATTGTTTAAAGTAATATCCTCTACATACTTTACTGTCTCATATCCAAAATACCCTACAGCACCTCCTGTAAACGGCGGAAGCATTTTATCCTTAGGTGCATTGTAAGCTTTCAAAAGTCCTTCCAGTATATCTAACGGATTGCCTTCAACAGCTTTAGTCTCTTCTCCTATCTTATGAAAAGTCCTGCCATCTTTGACATAGAGTAACTCCTTAGGGGCAAACCCTAAAAAAGTGTAACGGGCCCATTTTTCTCCGCCCTCTATACTTTCCAAAAGAAAATACTCTTTATGATTTTCTTTAATGTGGCTAAGTAACCCTATCGGTGTGTGAAAGTCCATGTACATCTCCAGACTTACCGGAATCTTATGATACTCTTTTGAAAATGCCTTCACCTGCTCCAAACTTGGATAAAACATATCTATTCCTCCCCTTCAATTGTTTCATTCAGGCAAGTATGAAAACCTGCCGCTGTATAGACGATATATAATTAAAAACAACAAAAAACGCCCGCCCTCAGCTATTATTGCCAAGGACGAGCGTATACTTATACACCCACGGTACCACCTTGATTCGTATTTATACAAATACGCACTTTGCAGAATGCCATCACATTCCTCATCTTTAACGTCGATGTCACGTCATGAGATACTAAAGGAAAATCCTTTTTCATCATGCCCTCAAGAGACCATTTGTCTAATTCGTTTCCTACTGGGCTCTCACCACCGCCAGCTCTCTGAAAGTTCGTAATTAGTTTTATTCCTCCATCACAGGTTTTAAAGGTACTATTTAATTAGTTACATTATACGTTCATCTGAATGAATATGCAACACTTTTCTTTACAATTTCGTAATCTATTCCTTTAGGATGATACTTCTATGAGCCAATACCCATACTCACCAATGGTTGGCTGAGCCCTTCTAGCGCACATAAATTTTTCGATTTTGACATCAGCCTGTAGGATATTTTTTCTTTCCGGATGATAAATATCTGGTATTCCCACATAATATTTATTTAGCTTCTTATCTTTTCCCAATATAATCTCATTGTATTTATAGTATGAGAAAGTAACAAAAGGCTGTGTGCACCATTCTTTTGAAAGGGAGGGAACTGTCATCAAGTCAGATAGAGAGATTCTGACCCATTCTGTTTGATCTTCTCTGTATTCAAAAGGCTGTATTCGAGGGGCACTATTATACAGTGCGCTCACTTTATCCCCATCACTTTCCTCTTGCGCTGGCGCTGTCTGGCTCTGCATACTCTTTTTAAAGTCTGCCATTTTATTAACAAACTCTTGAGTGGGTGCTGACTGAGTTATCTGTTCCTTTTTTTGTTCCTCACTTGACAAAGTCTCTCGTGTTTGAAACTTTCTTATATTTTGTTCTAAGACATTTGAGACTTTAAGTCTAGCCTGAATATCCTTTAGCTTCTTTTCTATTTCTTCCAGATAATTGATTTCTTCTGGTGTTTCCTTTTGCAACCCTTCACTTAAAGCTTCATGCCTTTCTCTGTCTATTTTCTTTTCATGTATCACTTCTTGATCTTGAATACTGCTGAAGGTCATTTTTCTATTTTGCTGTCCAATATATTTATCTCTTAAAACTCTTTCCATTTCATT
>JARBTY010000002.1 GCA_029239935.1 Clostridia bacterium
GAGCAAAAAATTAATATAGTGGATCTATTAGATGTAAATTATCCTTATTACTTAAAACAAATCCCAGATGCCCCTATTGTTCTGTTTGTGAAAGGCGACATAAGTTATCTAAATGATCCGATGATAGCAATAGTTGGTTCCAGAAAATGTTCAGAGTATGGGTTTGAGATGGCTTATCGTGTAGCAGCTGAACTGGCTGAAAAGGGCATTGTAGTTATTAGCGGGATGGCTTATGGTATAGATGAAGCTGCTCATAAAGGTGCATTAAAAACTGGAAATACCATAGCTGTGCTAGGTACAGGTATCAATATATGTTATCCTAATCAAAATTATAATATCTATACTTTGATTCCAAAGCATGGATGTCTCGTATCAGAGTACTTTTTAAATACACCGCCTTTGCCCTTCCAATTTCCAAAAAGAAATAGGATTATTAGCGGAATGGCTATGGGGATACTAGTAGTTGAAGCAGATGTGAAAAGCGGTTCTTTAATTACAGCCGATTTAGCCTTGCAATATAATCGAGATGTTTTTGCAATACCTGGAAATGTCACAAGTAAATTAAGTTCTGGTACAAATGAACTTATAAAAAATGGTGCAAAATGTGTGACAAAGGCAGAGGATATTATAGAAGAATTTGGTGAAGTCTTAAAAATACAAAAAATTATTTTAAGAGATCGTACATCTAAAAATAATGAGGGTAAACTTGCAGAAGATGAAAGTATAGTATATGCTTATGTAAGTCAGAATCCTATTAATTTGAATGAACTATTTAAAAATACAAAACTCCCCTATGAAATAGTTTATCCTAGTTTGATTAAATTAGAGATTAAAGGACTTATAAAAAGACTACCAGGGGAAAGATATGTACGCATTTAATGAGGAGGTAAATATGGCTGATAATTTAGTGATTGTAGAATCAGCAGCAAAAGTTAATACAATTAGTAGATTTTTGGGCAAAAACTATAAAGTGGAAGCTTCGGTAGGACATGTTAGAGATTTGCCAAAAAGTCAATTAGGTATTGATATAGAAAATAATTATGAACCCAAGTATATTACAATACGAGGGAAAGGTGAGCTGCTTCAGAAAATGAGAAAAGATGTAAAGGCTGCAAAGTGTGTGTATTTAGCCACTGACCCTGATAGAGAAGGAGAAGCTATATCTTGGCACCTGTATCACTCGCTTAAGCTTCAGGATAAAAAAGTTTATAGAATAACCTTCAATGAAATCACTGAAGAAGCTATAAAAGATGCGATTAAGCATCCGAGAACAATTAATATGGATTTGGTAGATGCCCAGCAAGCCCGAAGATCGTTAGACCGCCTAGTAGGTTATAAAATTAGTCCGATATTGTGGAAAAAGATACGTAAGGGATTAAGTGCGGGCCGTGTGCAGTCGGTTACATTAAGATTGATTAGTGACAGAGAAAAGGAAATAAGAGAGTTCATTGAAGAAGAATATTGGTCTATAGAAGTAAATCTCAGACAAGGTAAAAATAAAGCTTTTGAAGCAAAGCTGGATACAAAAGATGAACAAAAGATAGAAATTAAAAATGAAAAAGAAGCACAAAAAATACTAAAAGAATGTGCAAAAGGAATCTATGAAGTAATCAGTACTAAAAAAGGAACCAGAATAAAAAATACAGCCCTCCCTTTTACAACCAGTACACTTCAGCAAGAAGCTGCAAAGCACTTAGGTTTTTCCACACAAAAAACAATGAATATTGCACAGCAGCTCTATGAGGGAGTTAAAGTTGGTAAAAAAGAGGTTGGTATAGTTACTTATATTCGTACAGATTCTGTTAGAATAGCGGATAAAGCAAAAGAAGAAGCTGGTTTATATATTGAAAATGAGTTTGGAGTTTCTTATCTTGGAGAAGAAAAACAATCAACAAAATCTAAAAAAAGCAATATACAAGATGCACATGAAGCCATTAGACCGACTTATATCCATTATAAACCTTCAGATATTAAAATATATTTATCAAAAGATCAATATAAACTCTATAATATGATTTGGAATAGATTCATTGCGAGTCAAATGTCGCCAGCAAAATATGAAACCTATTCTATTAAAATCAAAAACGGAAAATATATTTTTAGAGCTTCTTATTCAGTTGAATTATTTGATGGTTTTACTAAAGTCTATAATTTAAGTGAGGATAAACCTAAAAAAGAATCTAAATTCCAAGTTGCGGAAGGTGATGTACTAGAATGTGCAAGTATTTTGCCAACCCAGCATTTTACCCAACCACCTGCACACTTTTCAGAAGCGGCACTGGTTAAAGCTTTAGAAGAAAATGGGGTAGGAAGGCCTAGTACGTATGCACCGACCATTACCACCTTATTAGCAAGAGGTTATATTGTTAAAGAAAACAAAAATCTTTATGCAACTGAACTTGGAGAAGTGGTTAATCAAATCATGCTGGAATATTTTGATGAAGTGGTAGATGTGGATTTTACAGCAAATATGGAAAGAATTTTAGATGAGATTGCATCAGGTAATGTTGAGTGGAAAGAGATTATCAAGTCTTTTTATCCACATTTTCAAAGTACAGTTATAAAAGCTGAAAATGAGATACAAAATATAGATTTAACAGAGACGACAGATATACCTTGTGAAAAATGCGATGCGCATATGATTGTGCGCTATGGCAAATATGGCAAATTTTTAGGGTGTCCTAATTTTCCAGACTGCAACTTTACTAAACCTTGGTTCGAAGAGACAGGAATTATGTGTCCACTATGCGGTGGAAAAGTGCTTATTAAAAAAACTAAAAAGGGTAGAACCTATTATGGATGTGAAAATAATGGGGAAAACTGTGATTTTATGTCTTGGGAAAAACCGACAGGTGAAAAATGCCCCCTATGTGAAGATGTGCTAGTAGAAAAGGGTAATTCAAAAAATAAAAAAATTGTTTGCCGTAATACAAAATGTAATTATGGAAAAGAAAATAAAAAATAAGTTTACAATTTGTTCAAAATTTTTTGTATTAATATTTAATTTATATATTGAATTTTTTGTCACATTGTGTTAATATTTGTTTATAAAGGGGCAAAGTTGTAACAGCAGCTTTGTCTTTTTAACTGAATGAGTGTATATTTTCTAATTTTTTGAACATACTAAAGTATATTGAACCTTTAGATTATAATTCATACAATATTTTAAGGAGGAAATTTTATGTCACAAGAGTTATTACAAAAAATGCGTAAAGTTAATAGGCTGTTGCAAAGATTTGGATCAGATCGCGTTATTTTTTCGGAAATATGTGAAGTGATTAGTGATGTAGCTAAATCTAATGCAGTGGTAGTTAGTCATAAAAGTAAAGTTTTAGGAGTGAATAGCACGATTCCTCATAATTTTGCTAATGAGGATCAACATATTGATTATTCAGTTAATGATCAATTTATGACGATTATAGACATCAAAGAAAATATTTCTTTAGAAACTATCTTTGCTGAAACGCCAAATAGCGCAAATTATAATGCATGTGTTATGCCTATCATAGCAGCAGGACAAAGGTTAGGAACATTTTTGCTTTATAAAGAAAAAAGTGAAGGAAGTTATTCTACAGAAGATATTATTTTGGCTGAGTATGGTGCTACGATAGTGGCAGTAGAAATTTTAAGTTCATTAAAAGATGAAAGTGATGCTGAAGAACGCAGAGTTTCAACTGTGAAATCTGCAATAAGCACACTCTCTTATTCGGAGCTTGAAGCGATTTTCCATATATTTGAGAAGTTGGATGGCAGCGAGGGATTACTTATTGCAAGCAAGATTGCTGATAAAGTAGGTATTACCCGTTCAGTTATTGTTAATGCACTTCGTAAATTTGAAAGTGCAGGCGTTATCGAATCTAGATCTTTAGGGATGAAGGGGACGTATATTAAAGTTTTAAATAACGCTCTTCTGGATGAACTTGCTAAGTTAAGAAGATAGTTTTATAAAGAGAAAGAACATAAAAGGATGACAAGCTATCAGATAACTTGTCATCCTTTTATAATGAGTTATAGTGGTATCTAATCTCTGGGACAGCATTGTATTTGCGATGGTGTAGACGGTTTAAGGTTTTAATAATATAAATAAATACTACGATACAAAGAGCTAAAATAAATAACCATAGACTTTTAAAGACTAAATATGTTTTGAGTGTATACATAGAAAAGAGCGGTAAAAATACACACACCAATATAAAACTTAATATTCCCTGCATTCCTTTAGCAATGATATAGGGGAAGAGTGAAAAATGACAGTCTCCTAGCACATAAGAGGTTTGAAAATGAACACACAATCCGCCAAATCCAATCAATGCAGATAAGAGTGCTATAGGATAGAGAGAAGGGGTAACGTTGCTACTAATCATACTTGAGCCATTAGAGAGTTCTAATAGTCCTGTGATACTGCCCATAATCATTAAATCAGGAAGATTACTTATTAAATCGGATTGGAGTATGTAAAGCATAAAAGGAGAATGATTTATAATATGTGCTATAACAGAAAAGAATATAATGTAGCCGCCTATATGAACGATAGTATCCATTGCATTTGTAACGGCACTATTAAGTAGGCTTGAGAAGTTGGTGAAGGCAGGACCAGAGGATGGAATCAATTTCTGTTTCCTGCTAGAAGGAGGTATCTTGTAAGAGGCAAAAATAATACTGATCAGCAGAGCAGATAACATATGGATGAACAATAGAAAATAGCCTATGGAGGCATTATTTAGCATAAGTGTGCCCACTGTTCCAACAATAAATAGAGGGCCGCAATTATTACTAAAGCAGAGTATTTTTTGAGCTTCATGGGGTGAAATGATATGTTGGTCAAGGAGTTGACGGGTCATTTTAGCACCCATAGGATATCCGGCGATAAAACCCATTATAAAGGCAAACAAACTGCTTCCGGGTAAATGCCATACTTTCTGAGTAAGAGGATTGGCCAGGGTGCTTATATCTTTCATGACATCAATCCCAGACAAAACATTAATGAGGACAATAAAGGGCAATAGAGAAGGCAAAATTTTATTAAACCATAATAACAAACCCTCTTTTGCAGCATAAATACAAATATCAGGGGAGAGTAATAGCGTAAAAATCATAACAACGATACCTGCAGTGATGATATATTTTTTAGACAAACCAGAAGCCCTCCTTTAATTAGACAAACCGTATGCTTAATTATATGAAGGTTTGTCTAAAAAAATGACTTTTAGTAACTGTCAATATTTGATGAAGGGCTGAGTAAAGTCTTGGTTATAAGGGGAAGTGTTTTTTTGAATATAATGATAGAGATTGCTGGCGTTAAGTTCATAGTTCAAAAGTATCTCTGCTTCCTCAGAAATTTGAGGATAGGAAGGCTTGAGCTGGGTAATGACAGGAACAGAGGCTTTTTTGGTAAGTTCAGATAATAGAAAGGAGGCATTTTTTTTGCAACCAAGGACTCTGATATAGGGAATCCAATTTATAGGCTCAAGACGTTTCATATCTTCTTGTAAAACGTTCAGTATAATTTTAAAAATGGCTCTTTGTACAGTAGCTTTAGTATAGGTTTTAGAAGTTGACTCCTCAATAAGTTGAGACATGCTAGTGTTTTTAGTAAAACATTTTAATAAAGAACGTATAAGATCGTCAGGAATATCCCAAAGCGCATATAAATCATGTTTGTTGGAAAAAATAAATTTATAGTGAAGAAAGGCTTCCAAATCATTGATATCTGGCATGCATTGGGTATGTTTGCGGAGCAGCTCGTAGCTTGCAGGAGGCATACATTTTTTAATAACCTCTGAAGAGTCAGACGTTTTGAACTGGGTTCGTATAGCTGTTGCAGAAGCTATAGCCGAGTAAATTTCGGTGTCGTGATAGTTAGATAATCTACGTTTAATGGTAAGTGGTGTTATAAAGGATTGGTATTTTATTAATGCCTTAAGATACTCTATGCCTAATATATTATTAGGACTACCAACAGCTTTTTGTATGAGGCTCAGGTCATGAAGTCTCGGATTGTTAGTAGGCTGTGAAAAAAAATGGATTAATGCTGCTTCTCTTGCACGGGGGAAACTATAGCCTTGGGATAGATACTCTTTTATAAGACTAGAGAGAAAAGGGGGTTCATCGGTCAAGACAGTAGCAATATCTTTTAATAAAGTCACATCGCCTATTTCGCTTCCAAAAGAGAGTGAGCTGACTAAGCCTGTTTTTTGTAATATAGAAATGGCAGCTTCAGAGAATCGTTCAGCGCTGGCGGTAGCAAAAACAACAGGGAGCTCTAAAACCATATCCACCCCACAGGATAAAGCCATTTGAGTCCGAACAAATTTATCCGTAATGCTGGGGAGACCTCGCTGGGTGAAGTTACCGCTCATCACAGCAATGACAAAATCTGATGGGATAAGTTTGCGAGATTCATTTAACTGATAGAGATGTCCATTGTGAAATGGATTATATTCAGCGACAATTCCAGTTACATGCATAGTTTTTCCTCCTATAATTTTATGATCTTCTCTATTTTATAACAAAAAAATTGTTTATTAAAGCCAATAAAAGGAATAAAATTTGAATTGGCTCTTGTATACAATAGATACATTGAATATAATAGTAACTGAGGGTAAGCCGAAAGAAAATTTGAAAGGGGTTCGTTTATGTCTTTTTTAGAAGTCATTAAGACTAGAGCAAGAAATAACAAGAAAACAATCGTATTACCAGAAACAACAGATATTCGTACACTTAAAGCAGCTCATATTGTACTGCAGGAGGAGCTTGCAAATGTTATACTTATTGGAAATAAAGAAGCAATAAGTCATCAAGCAGAAAACTTAGATTTAGCAGCAGCTGAAATTGTAGATCCAGAAACTTTTGAGGAGATGGAAACTTATATTGATGCACTTGTGGAGCTAAGAAAAAATAAAGGGATGACTTATGATAAGGCTAAAGAATTATTGCATAAAGATCCATTGTTTTTAGGCGTTATGATGGTTAACCAGAAAAAAGCAGATGGTATGGTAGCTGGAGCCATTAACTCCACAGCAAATGTGCTTAGGCCATCTTTGCAAATACTTAAAACTGCACCTAATACTAAACTAGTATCAGCATTTTTTGTGATGGTAGTACCAGATTGTGAAATGGGCAGTAATGGGACTTTTGTTTTTTCTGACGCTGGGCTCAATCAAAATCCAAATGCAGAAGAGTTAGCTGCTATTGCACAAAGCTCTGCAATAAGCTTTAAGCAGCTTGTAGGAGAAGAGCCAATTGTAGCGATGCTTTCACATTCAACCTATGGCAGCTCAAAACATGCTGATGTTGATAAAGTTGTAGAAGCAACAAAGATTGCAAAAGAATTGGCACCAGACCTTAAGTTAGATGGTGAATTACAACTCGATGCGGCAATTGTTAAGGAAGTAGGACAAGCAAAGGCACCTGGAAGCAGTGTTGCAGGCCATGCAAACGTTCTTATATTCCCGGATTTAGATGCTGGCAATATTGGATATAAGCTGGTACAGCGTTTAGCAAAAGCAGAAGCTTATGGTCCTATTACCCAAGGGATTGCAAAGCCAGTTAATGATTTATCAAGAGGTTGCAGTGTAGACGATATTGTAGGGGTTGTAGCGATTACAGCTGTTCAAGCCCAATAAAAAATATAACTATTTTTAAGGAGTGTATAAAATGATCGTATTAGTAGTAAACTGTGGGAGTTCTTCCCTTAAGTATCAATTATTAAACATGGCAGATGAAAGTGTGATAGCTAAAGGAATCTGTGAAAGAATAGGAATAGATGGTTCTTTTATTAAGCATACAACAGAAGGACAAGATGCTGTCAAAGCTGAGGGAGATATACCTAATCATAAAGTTGCATTTGAAAAAATGATAGAGATGCTTATTCATGGAGAAACTGCATGTATTAAGTCAGTTGATGAAATAAAAGCAGTTGGACACAGAGTAGTACATGCTGGAGAAAAGTTTAGTTCATCAGTTGTTATTACGGAAGAAGTAGAAAAAGCATTAGAAGAATGTATTGACTTAGCGCCTCTTCATAACCCAGCTAACTTAATAGGTATTAATGCATGTAAAGAACTTATGCCAAATGTATCAATGGTAGCTGTTTTTGATACAGCTTTCCATCAGACAATGGATAAATCTGTTTACATGTATGCTATTCCACAAGAATACTATAAAAAATATGGTGTTCGTAAATACGGATTCCATGGAACATCTCATAAATATGTATCTGAAAGAGCAGCGGTAATGCTCAATAAACCAATAGAAGATACAAAAATAATTGTATGCCACCTTGGAAACGGAGCAAGTGTGTGTGCGGTTAAAGGTGGTAAGTCTGTAGAAACATCTATGGGATTCACCCCACTTCCAGGACTTATTATGGGTACCCGTTCAGGTGATATTGATCCAGCGATTATTACTTTCTTGATGGAAAAAGAAGGTTTAACTGCAAAAGAAGTTGATGCTATTTTAAATAAACAATCAGGTGTTCTAGCTTTATCAGGTATGTCAAGTGATTTTAGAGAGATTGAAGATGGGGTTGTTGCAGGAGATCCTGTTTCAAGATTTACAATGGACGCTTTTCAACATAGATTAGTAAGCTATATTGGTGCATATGCTGCTGTGATGAACGGTGTAGATGCCATTGCATTTGCTGGAGGTCTTGGTGAAAATAACGCCATTATGAGAGAAGAAGTTGCTAATATGCTGACTTGGTTAGGCGTAGAACTCGATGTAGAAAAAAATAAATGCCGTGGGGTAGAAAGAGATTTGTCAACTGCAAATGCAAAAGTTAAAATGCTCTTAGTTCCTACAAATGAAGAACTTATGATTGCTAGAGATTCAGTGGAATTACTTAATAAATAAGTGATTGACAAATAAAGCCCGTATAGGTATAATTACAGAAGTGTTACTTAATGGAGTGAAAAAAATGAATATTGATATCCATGAACTTACAAACAAGTCAGAAGTAACTTTCAAAGGTGAACAAGCTGTATCGCTTTTGGGACTTAATTTATCTAATGGTGCACAGAACTGTATAGCTAATATAGAAGGAACAGTGACTAGAAAAGGTACGCGTTATTTAGTCAAAGGAAGCATATCTTCTATAGTTGTGCTTATATGTGACAGATGCATTACAGAATTTGAATATCCTATTCACACAGAATTTTATAAACAATTTACATCTGCAACAGATGAAGCAGATGAAGATGAGGATATTATTCAAGTTACTCAATCAAGTATTGATTTGTCTGATGTTGCAGCAGAAGCTCTTTTCCTCGCTATCCCTATGAAATGTTTATGTAGGGAAGAGTGCAAAGGTATTTGTAATGTATGTGGTCAGAATTTAAATGAGCATATATGTAATTGTCAAGATGCAGACGTCGATCCTAGGCTTGAAAAGTTAAAAAATATTTTTCACCCTCAAAGTGAAGAGTAGTAACAAGAGGAGGTGTTAAAATGGCAGTACCAAAAAGAAAAACGTCCAAGGCCAGAAGAAATCAAAGAAAAGCAAACTGGAAACTTTCTCCACTAAACTTAGTGAAATGCCCTAAATGTGGTGAACTAATGATGCCACACCGTGTATGCAAAGCTTGTGGTTCTTACGCTAATCGCGTTGTAGTAAAGGTAGATTAATGCTATAAAAAAGACAGCTTTTAGCTGTCTTTTTGTATATTTAATTTCAATATAGAGAAAGATAAGGGTGATGAATATGTCGAAAATAGCAGTAGATGTAATGGGGGGCGATCATGCACCGGATGAAATCATTAAAGGGTGTGTGAGAGCGGCTAAAGAAATGACTTGTAAACTCGTTCTAGTTGGCAAAGAAGATCTCATTAGAAACAAACTTTCTGCCTATACATACGATGAGTCTAAAATTGAAATTATTCATGCAGATGAAGTGATTACAATGGAAGATTCACCAGTCACTGCAATAAGGCAGAAAAAACAGTCTTCAATGGTAGTAGGACTTAAGCTTTTAAAAGATAAGCAAGTAGAGGCTTTTATTAGTGCTGGAAGTACCGGTGCGCTTCTTACCGGAGCTACTTTAATTGTAGGAAGAATCCCAGGGGTCGAAAGGCCTGCACTAGCACCTATTATTCCTACTAAAACAGGCTATTCATTACTCATAGATTGCGGTGCTAATGTAGATGCAAAGCCAAGTTATCTTAAACAATTTGCACATATGGGGACAGTTTATATGGAGCAGTGTTTAGGTATACAAAATCCTAAAGTTGGTCTTATTAATATAGGAACTGAAGAAGAAAAAGGCAATCAGCTTACGAAAGAAGCTTTTAAGCTTTTAAGTGAAGATAAGACCCTTAACTTTTATGGCAATATTGAGGCAAGAGATATTTCAGAAGGCAAAGTCGATATTTTGGTTTGTGATGGCTTTGTAGGAAATATTGTACTTAAATTCATGGAAGGTTTTGGGAAGTGGATCTTATCTATGTTGAAAATAGAATTCATGAGGAATGTAAAAACAAAGCTTGCAGCACTTCTTCTCAAAAAGGGTATTCATCGTATTAAAGATCAATTTAATTACTCCACAAAAGGCGGAGCCCCTTTTCTTGGAGTCAATGGACTAGTTGTTAAGACTCATGGTAGTTCCAAGGAACAAGAAATATACAGTACAATTCTCCAGACACAAGATTTTGTTAACAATCAACTGGTTGAAAAGATTGCAAATAATTTCAACTAAAACATAAATTAATATTGACTACAAAACAGGTATATAATATTATCAAAATATAAATCTTTTTAAGAGGTGTTAAAATGGTATTTGATAAAGTAAAACAGATTATTAGCGAACAATTCAATATTTCAGAAGATGAACTTACTTTATACACATCTTTTGCAGATGATTTAAATGCAGATTCATTAGATATATTTCAAATTATAATGGCGATAGAAGAAGAGTTTGAGATAGAAATATCAAATGAGGATGCAGAAAAGGTTGCAACAGTGGCGGACGTAGTGGAGTATATTAAAGAGCAAAAAGGATTGGATTAATCATTAGCCTCGCTTAGCGAGGCTTTTAATATATTAAATTCATTTTTAATAAAACAGTAGGAGAGCGTACGATGGATAAAAAACTAAATCACGTCTCAAATCATGTATTATTTGAGAAGATACAAGAAAAAATAGGCTATCATTTCAAGAGTATTGAGGTATTAAAACAATCTCTTACCCATAGTTCTTATGCCAATGAGCACCGCAATCATTTGTTTAGAGATAATGAAAGGTTAGAATTTTTAGGAGATGCTATATTGGATCTCATTATTAGTGAATACCTTTTTAAAAAGCATGCTCAAATGCCGGAAGGGGATTTGTCTAAGGTAAGAGCAAGCATTGTATGTGAAGCTTCACTGGCTAAAACTGCAAAGGTTGTTGGATTAGGTCAATATATACTATTAGGAAAAGGTGAAGAGATGACAGGAGGCAGAGAAAGAGCCTCCATTTTAGCTGATGCCTTTGAAGCACTTACTGGGGGGATATTTTTAGACGGAGGTTTTGATGAGGCAAAAAAATTTCTTGCAAATTCTTTAATTCATCAAGTAGAAAAGATAACTTCTCTAGAAGAATTTTATACCGATTATAAAACAGTGCTTCAGGAAAACATACAAAAAGAGAGCAATATTCCGATTAGTTATGAAGTTGTTAGTGAAGAGGGACCAGATCATGATAAGAATTTTCATGTAGAAGTGTACCATGGAACGTCATGTTTGGGCAAAGGAACAGGTAAAAGTAAAAAAGAAGCAGAACAGGATGCGGCTAAGAAAGCACTGAATAATCTGAAAAATTGAGGTGGAATATGTATCTAGATAAAATAGAGATACATGGTTTTAAATCGTTTGGAAATGCAGTTAAACTCAGCATTCCTAAAGGCATAACAGGTGTTATTGGTCCTAATGGCAGCGGGAAAAGTAATGTAGCAGATGCTATCAGATGGGTGTTAGGTGAACAAAGTGCCAAAAGTCTTCGTGGGAGTAAGATGGAAGACATTATATTTGCAGGAACAGAAAAAAGAAAATCCCTAGGTTATGCTGAAGTAAGTATGTCTATTAAAAATTTAGACAAAGAAATGCCTATTGATTATACAGAAGTTGTTATTAAACGAAGAGTTTATAGGTCAGGAGAAAGTGAATATTTTATAAATGGCAGTTCTTGCAGATTAAAAGATGTGCAGGAGTTATTTATGGATACTGGAGTAGGTAAAGAGGGGTATTCGATTATTGGACAAGGTCAAATTGATAGAGTACTTAGTTCAAAACCAGAGGAGAGAAGAACATTATTTGAAGAGGCTGCAGGTATTTATAAGTATAAAATAAGACGATTAGAGGCCGAAAAAAAATTAGAGAAACAACGAGAAAATTTGATGCGTCTTGAGGATATTATTCTAGAGATAGAAGCAAGGCTCAAGCCTCTTGAGCTGGAAGCTCAGAAGACTAAGCAATTTTTAAAGCTTAAAGAAAAATTAAGGCAGATAGATATTAATCTGTTTATTCATGAATTTGATCGTTTAGAGCAAGAACTATCTCAGTTAAATACCCATATTGAGGCACTTGATTTAGAAATCAGGGAAACAGTTTTTAGCAAAGAAGGATTAGCTTCTAAAAGTACACACAATAAAAAACTAAAAAATGAACTTTTTAATGAGATAGAAAATTTAGTTCATGAGGCTTCAGAACTAGAAAAAGAACACGAAAGAAAACATAGTCAGATAGAAATCACACTTGAGAAAATCGCAACCATAGAAAAACTTTTAAAACAGATTGAGCAAGATAAAAAAGATAGACAAACTGACAATCAAAACAGATTAGAACGCGTCCATCTGCTTAAATCTAAAAAGACAGCACTAGAGATGGAAAAAGCATCTAAACTGGAAAAAATGACTCAGGAGCAACAGGAATATGAAGAGATTTCTAATGCATTGGTAGGCCTTGAGAGTAGCATCGATGATTCAAAGCAGAATTTTTATAATAGGGTAAGAACTATTGATTTATTAAAAGCAGAAATCCAAAAAAATGAAAACTTAGAAAATCAGATGGCGTATCGCAGTACTCAGATTATAGAACAGATGGCGATTTTAAATAGTGAAATTCAGCACGAGGAAGTGAACATACAAGTATTTAATCAAGATAAAGCCAAGCTGAAGACTGATAGTGAAAAGTATGCGCTCTCTTTGAATCAGATAGAACAAAACAAAGAAAAACTGGATCAAGCTAAAAAAGACAAAGAAAAAGAATTTAGCAACTGTCAGCAAAATCTGATACAAGCAGAAAGACAATTAAAATGGCTTCAGCATATTAAAGATGAACATGAAGGTTATTATGGAAGTGTTAAGCAGGTACTGGGTATTGTGGATAAGGATAGGAACAAGTGGCAAGGTGTAGTAGGCGTGGTAGGTGAACTGCTGGAGGTATCTAAGGCTTATGAGACAGCTATAGTTACAGCACTTGGATCTTCTATCCAGTACATAGTAACGCTTGCAGAAGATGATGCAAAAGAGATGATTGCAGTAATGAAGCAAAAAGGTATTTCAAGAGTTACTTTTTTGCCTAAAGACACAGTCACAAAAGTGTCACCTATAAAAGATGACAGCATCTATCAGGAAGAAGGGGTTTTAGGGAATGCTAGTGAACTTGTTATCTATGATAAAACATATACTTCTATTGTTTCATCTTTATTAGGAAGAATCATTATTGTAAAAGATATAAAAAGTGCGTCTAGAATAGCTAAAAAATATCAATATAAGTATAAACTTGTCACCCTAGAGGGAGAAATTTTCCATAGCGGAGGGTCTTTAAGCGGTGGCAGTACAAAAAATCAAACCAATAACATTTTTTCACGGAACAGAGAAATTAAGGAATTACAAGAAAAACTTATCGGCTATAATGGACAGATGAATCTTTTGGGTGAGGCATTATCTTTGCTGAGTAAAGACTTAGAAGAATGCATTGAAGAAAAGAACAGTATCCATAACACACTTGTAGGTTTGAAAGATGAAGAAAAAAGAATTGAATTGGAGCTAGATAAAAAGCTACATGCAATAAAACTCGCTAAGGCCAGTCAGTTGCAGCTTTTCACAGAAAAGAACGGCATTGAAGATACCCTTGAAGAAATCGAACAAGTAAAAGAAAAACTCACTCTCGAAGTCGAGGAAGAAAAGCAGTCAATAAAAGGAGATGAGGGCTTTTTACAGGGATTAGAAGCCAAACTTACTCAAATAAAAGCTGATAAAGATGACGTAGCACAAAATTTAACCCAGAGGAAAATAGATTTTTCTAAAGTAGAGCAAAATATAATTCATATAGATGAACAAATTCAAGAATTACAAGCCATTCTTGAAAATCAAGAAGAGGACTATATAAAAATGGAAGATCGCGTGAACGGTTATCTTAAAGAAAGGCAGGTGCTCTCTGAAACCATAGCAGGTGTTCAGGAAGAAATGCTTTTATTAAAAGACAAGATAGCGGATTGCAGCACAAGGCGCGAGGCATATCACGCACAAAAGCTAGCTTTTGAAGAGGAAGAAGTAGTTATAGATAAAAAAATTACCGATGTTTTAGAACAGTTGGAACAGTTAAAAGAAGAAAGTTATAGGTTGGAAAGCAAGAAACAAAACTGGGATATGCAAAGGCAGAATCTAGGGAATATGATGTGGGAACAATATGAATTGACTTATAATCATGCGCTAAGTTACAAGCAGGATTTAGGAAGTATTTCGGATCTCAGAAAAGAATCATCGGCGATCAAGGCAGAAATTAAAAGTATAGGTAGTGTTAATGTCAATGCTGTAGAGGAATATACTGAAACTAAAACACGGTATGAGTTTTTAAGCACTCAAAAAGCAGATATTCAACAAGCAGAAATGACGTTGTTGGAGATGATTCAAAATTTAACTTTACAAATGAAAGCTATTTTTAGTGAACAGTTTAAAATGATAGCTGCTAATTTTACACTAGTATTTAAAGAGTTGTTTGGAGGAGGAGAGGCGTATTTAGAGCTAAGTGATGAGCAAAATATCTTAGAGTCAGGTATTGAAATTATTGCTAAACCTCCTGGGAAAAAGCTCCAAAATATGAGTCTTCTTTCAGGTGGAGAAAGAACACTTACTGCTATCTCTCTTCTTTTTGGTATTTTAAAACTTAAGCCTTCTCCATTTTGTGTGTTAGATGAAATAGAGTCGGCGCTCGACGATGCCAATGTACTTCGTTTTGCAGAGTATCTTCATAAACTTTCAGATGAAACACAATTTATAGTTATTACTCACAGAAAAGGAACTATGGAGAGAGCACATACTTTATATGGGGTAACCATGCAGGAAAGAGGTGTCTCAACCCTATTATCCATTAAATTAGGAGAGGCTAATCACTATTTAGACCAAAAGAAAACAAGCTAGGAGGAATATCATGAGTATTTTTAAAAAACTGTTTAAAAAAGACTATGAATCATCTGATCAGGCCAATAACACTCAGGTAGAAATCGAGTCTTTGGAAGAAATAGATGACGCTTCGGAAGAAGAGGCTAATAAATCTGTAGAACAAGTGCAGACCTCAGAGAAGAGTTTTAAAGAAGAGGAAAAACTAGGATTTGTTAAAAAGCTATTTTCAGGACTTACTAAAACGAGGGATCAGATATTAAAGGGCGTAGATGAAGTATTAAGTGCTTTCAAGCATATAGATGAGAATCTTTATGAAGAACTGGAAGAAGTGCTAATCATGGCAGATTTTGGTATGGAAACCACTATGGATATCATGGATAGGTTACGGCAGACAGTAAAACAAAACAAAATAAGTGATCCCAGCGATTTAAAGGGGGCTTTAAAAGAAATTATTACTGAGCTGCTTGTCAGTGAATCCAATAAAGATATTTTAGAACTGTCGTCGCCCACAGTTATTTTAGTCATTGGTGTAAATGGTGCCGGCAAGACTACAAGTATAGGGAAATTATCCTATTTGCTTAAACAAAATCATAAAAAGGTATTGGTGGCGGCAGCCGATACTTTCAGAGCAGCAGCTATTGATCAGCTTCAGGTATGGGCTGACAGGGCGCGGGTTGAGCTTATTAAACATGAAGAAGGATCTGATGCCGCAGCTGTTGTTTTTGATGCGATTGCCGCAGCTAAATCTCGTAAGAGTGATGTACTGATATGTGATACAGCTGGAAGGCTTCAAAATAAAACAAATCTTATGAAAGAACTTGAAAAGATATCGAGGATTATAGAAAGAGAGTATCCGGAAGCTAAAAGAGAAATCTTGATTGTTTTAGATGCAACAACAGGACAAAATGCTATTCAACAAGTTAAATTGTTTAAAGAGGTTGCACAAATTAACGGTATTATCTTAACTAAACTAGATGGAACAGCTAAGGGGGGTGCCATTGTAGGTATTCATGCAAGCATGAAGGTACCGGTTAAATACGTAGGCGTAGGGGAAGGAATAGAAGATTTACAACCCTTTGATGCAGAGGCTTTTGCGAAGGCACTTTTTGTAGAAGCTTAATTATTTTTAAAATAAAGGTTGACAAACAACAAGGTTTTCATTATAATTCATCTGTAAAGCAAAAAGGGCTGACAGTAGTTGAGGTGAGATGTGGAAAAATTTGTTGTGATAACCTATCTATTCGATTTTTATCAAGATTTACTTACTGATAAACAAAAAGATTTGCTGAAAGACTATTATTTGGAAGACTTTTCATTAGGCGAGCTATCACAGCAGCATCAAATCAGCAGGCAAAGTATTTTTGATACGATAAAAAAAGCCGAACAAAAATTACTGGATTATGAAAAAAAGCTCAAACTTTTTTCTAAACATCAAGAGGAGCAACAAACCTTACTGAAAATTAAAGGTCTATGTAATCATATCAAAGATAATCTACATGAAGAAAAACCTGAGACAGTAGAGCAGGTCATCACTTTAGTAGATGGATTAATTAATAAGATTTAGGAGGACTTTTGAATGCCCTTTGATCAATTATCATCTAAATTGCAAGATGTTTTTAAACAGCTAAAAGGTAAAGGTAAATTAACAGACAAAGACGTTAAGCTAGCGCTCAGAGAAGTCAAACTTGCACTTCTTGAAGCGGATGTTAATTTTAAGGTTGTAAAAAACTTTATAAAAACCATAGAAGAACGTTCTATAGGACAAGAGGTCTTGGAGAGCTTAACCCCAGGGCAACAGGTTATTAAAATTGTAAATGAAGAACTTATCAATCTCATGGGAAGTACGCAAAGCAAAATTTCGTTTGCTCCCAGAGGTATTACAAGTATTATGATGGTAGGGCTTCAAGGAGCTGGTAAAACAACTACCAGTGCCAAATTGGCAGCGCTTATTAAATCTCAGGGCAAAAGACCATTACTTGTAGCATGTGACGTGTACAGGCCGGCAGCTATTAAGCAGCTTATTACGGTAGGTAAACAGGTTAATGTACCGGTATTTTCACTGGAGTCAGAACAAAATCCAGTTGAAATTGCAAAAGCAGGGATGGCTTATGCAAAGGAAAATAATCTAGATGTTGTATTAATCGATACAGCAGGAAGACTTCATATTGATGAAGTACTTATGGATGAACTTAAAAATATTAAATCAGAAGTGAAGCCGCAGGAAATTTTATTAGTAGTAGATGCTATGACTGGGCAGGATGCAGTGAATGTTGCAGAAACCTTTGATAAGACCCTTGGTTTGGACGGCGTCGTGATGACAAAACTAGATGGCGACAGCAGAGGTGGTGCAGCTTTATCCATTAAAGCAGTTACCAATAAACCTATCAAATATGTTGGTATGGGAGAAAAACTTGGAGATTTAGAGTCTTTTCATCCAGACCGTATAGCCTCTCGTATATTAGGTATGGGGGATGTGCTGACACTTATTGAAAAGGCACAGCAGAACATAGATGAAAAAAAGGCAAAAGAGCTGGAAGCTAAATTTAGAAAAGCTGAATTTAATTTTGAAGATTTTTTAGAACAAATGCAGCAAGTTAAGAACATGGGACCTATTAGCCAACTTGTAGGGATGATTCCAGGGCTTAATGCCGCCAAATTAGGTGACATACAGGTAGATGACAAACAAATGGGACATATAGAAGCTATTATCCTTTCTATGACAAAAGCAGAAAGATTAAATCCAAGTCTTTTAAATATGTCAAGAAAAAAGAGAATAGCAAAAGGCTCAGGTCGTGACATGCAAGAAGTTAATAGACTCATTAAACAATTTGAGCAGATGCAAGTAATGATGAAGCAGTTTTCCGGCGCAATGAAAGGCAAAAAAGGTAAATTAAAATTTCCTTTTATGTAAATAAATACAACTCAATTAAAGGAGGTGAAAAACATGGCAGTAAAAATTCGTTTAAAAAGAATGGGTGCAAAAAAGTCTCCTTTCTATAGAATAGTTGTTGCAGATTCACGTTCACCAAGAGATGGACGTTTTATCGAGGAAGTAGGGTATTATAATCCTTGCCAAGAACCTAATGAATTAAGCATCAATCAAGAAGCAGCACAGAAATGGCTTAAAACTGGCGCACAACCAACTGATACAGTAAAAGACTTATTTAAAAAAGCAGGTATTGAAATGTAATTCCTTTTGGAGGAGGTAATCCGATGAAAAATTTATTACAGACAATCGCTAAAGAATTAGTTGATTATCCTGAAAGTGTTTTGGTATCGCAAAAAGAAGAAGAAGACAAAATTATTTTAGAGCTCAAAGTGGCGCCCGAAGATATGGGTAAAATAATTGGTAAACAGGGACGAATAGCCAAATCTATTCGTACAATCATGAAAGCGGCAACAGTAGGATCAAGTAAAAAAGTTGTCGTTGATATAGTTGAGTAGGTTAGGGATATTCCCTAACCTTTAACTATATAGAAAGTTTTTAAACTTATGTGATTTCATAAATAATGATGGTTCATCATAGTTTATGAAATCATATAAATCTTTATAAATAGAAGGATGAGTAAAAATGGAAAAAATGTTTACAGTAGGAAAAATAGTTAATACCCATGGCATAAAAGGAGAAGTAAAAGTTGTGCCAACAACAGATGATCCGAAACGATTTGAAAAATTACAAACTATTTATGTAGAAAGAAAAATAATAGAAGAATATAAAATAGAGAGTATACGGTATCATAAAAAATTTGTGCTCATGAAATTTGAAGGCGTTGAGACTTTAAATGATGCTGAATTATTCAAAAATGCAGTTTTAAAGATCAACAGAAAAGATAGTCTACCCCTGGAAGAGAATGAATATTATATCAGCGATTTATACGGTGTAGAGGTCCTAACAGAAGAAGGGCGTAGGTTAGGGGAAATTACAGATGTTATCTATACAGGAAGTAATGACGTGTATGTTATTAAGAGAGAGGACACTGAAAAGGAATTGCTCATTCCGGCTATTAAACAAGTCATTAGACAAGTGGACTTATCTCAAAAAAAGATGGTTGTAAAGCTATTAGAAGGATTAGAAGAATTATGAAAATAACGATAATGACTTTGTTTAAAGAAACAATTGATCCTATGCTGGAGTATAGTATTGTAGGCAGGGCAAAAAAAAATAACTATATAGATATCGAAGCAGTTGATATCAGACAGTTTGCGAGCAATAAGCACTTACAGGTAGATGATTACCCATATGGGGGAGGGGCCGGCATGCTGATGATGCCAGATCCTATCTATAGCTGTTATTGTGATATTAAAAAAAACAGTCAAGCAAAGACTCATCGTGTTATTTATATGACGCCTCAAGGAAATGTATGGAGCCAACAAATGGCAGAAGAGTTTTCTAAAGAAGAAGAGCTTATTATTTTATGTGGCCACTATGAAGGTGTAGATCAAAGAATAATAGAAGAGATTGTAACAGATGAGGTGTCTATTGGTGACTATGTTCTTACAGGAGGAGAGTTAGCAGCACTTGTTGTAGCTGATAGTATTGTAAGACTTATCCCAGGTGTATTAGGTAAAAGTGAATCCTTTGAAAAAGAATCTTTTAGTGAAGGACTTTTGGAACATCCACAATATACAAGGCCAGCTGTTTTTTTGGATAAAAAAGTGCCAGAGGTGCTTTTATCAGGTAATCACAAAAAAATTGACGAGTACCGCAGATGGGAGTCCATAAAAAACACATTTCATAAAAGGCCAGATTTATTGGAAAAAGCACATTTGACACAAAAAGAAAAACAATTACTTGATGAATACACAAAAAAACATTGCAAAGTAAAAGAAGGCATGCTATAATTTCTAGGTGTTATTAAGGGTGGTCCTCTGTCACAAGTTGTGTTAAGAACATCTTAGAAAAAAGGAGAATGTATTATGAACCCAATTATTAAAGAGATTGAAAATGAACAGCTTAAATCAGAAGTTACTTCTTTTAATGTAGGTGACTCAGTTCGCGTTTATGCAAAGATTAAAGAAGGTCAAAGAGAACGTATCCAAATGTTTGAGGGTATTGTTTTAAAGAGACAACATGGTGGTGTACGTGAGACATTTACTGTAAGAAGAATGTCTTATGGCGTAGGCGTTGAAAAAACATGGGCACTTCACTCACCTAATATTGAAAAAATTGAAGTTATTCGTTTAGGTAAAGTAAGACGTGCTAAATTGAATTACTTACGTAAACGTGTTGGTAAAAACGCTAAAGTTAAAGAACTCATCAGATAATAAAAAAAGGACTGTTATAGTCCTTTTTTTATTATCTGATAGTAAGGCGCGTTTAATTTATAAAAGAGCTTGAGATACTAAAAAGAGGCGCATATAATAAATTTAAAATAAATAGAGAGTTATATAAAGGTGGAAAAATGAATATACAATGGTATCCTGGTCATATGACCAAGACAAAAAGACTCATAGAGGACAATATAAAGCTTGTAGATATTGTTATCGAGCTATTAGATGCAAGAGCACCGTACAGTACAAAAAATCCCGATATTGATAAGCTTGCAGTCAATAAGTATAGACTGATTGTACTTAATAAAGCAGATTTAGCAGATGAGTTTATTACAAAGCAGTGGAAGGATTGGTATAGTACAAACAATGTACAAGTTGTACCTATTATAGCTACTAGTGGTAAAGGTATCAAAGAGGTTACACAAGTAGCTGAAAATATGCTTAAAGAAAAAATGGAACGGGATTTGGCAAGAGGAAGAATATATAGACCCATAAGAGCGATGATTGTTGGAATTCCTAATGTAGGTAAATCTACTTTTATTAATACATTAGTAGGTAAAGGCTCAACAAAAACTGGGGACAAACCAGGGGTGACAAGAGGAAAACAATGGGTTAAAATAAAGAAAGGCTTTGAGTTGTTAGATATGCCAGGAATTTTATGGCCCAAATTTGAAAATCAAGAAGTAGCCAAAAGATTAGCTTATATAGGCTCAATTAATGATAATATCTTAGATAATAGAGAGATGGCTATTGAATTGTTAAAGTTAGGCATACAATCATTTAAAGGAAAGATAGAAGAGCGCTATAAAATACAAGCAGCAGATGATGCTTATGAAACCTTTAAAGCCATTGCACTGAAAAGGGGTTTACTAATTACTGGCGGAGAAATTGATGAATTAAGAACAGCTCAGATAATATTGGATGAGTTTAGAGGGGGAAAATGGGGGCGTATCACAGTGGAAACCCCTCAAGATATTCATTAAAATAGCCAAGTGGAGAAAGGATTATTTAAATGGAAAAAAATGTTATAGCGGCAAAAAAATCAATTGAATTTATTAAAGAACTTATTCTTGCGGTGCTTATGGCACTTTTATTCACTTCTTTTATTGTAAGTCACAACAAAATTCCATCAGTTTCTATGGTAGAGACAATTAATGTAGGAGACCACATCTTGACCAATATGATTCCCTACTATTATAGGGATCCCTACAGAGGAGAAATTGTTGTATTTAAACAAGGAAATGAGAGCTGGGTAAAAAGAGTAGTTGGGGAGCCAGGGGATATCATAGACATTAAGGAAGGTAATGTTTATGTCAATGATAAGAGACTGGATGAATCGGCCTATTTGGCTTCAGAAGGTATTTCTGACCCTACTGTACCGGATCAGAGTGTTGAATTTCCTTATCAGGTACTCGAAGGACAATATTTCGTCATGGGAGATAATAGACCAGATAGTCATGACAGCAGATATTTAGGTGCTATAAAAAGGGAAAAGATCTATGGAAAAGGATGGCTCAAGGTATACCCTTTTAACCAAATAGGCCAATTAAAATAAAGGTTAGTACACTAAAGTAAAGCTTAAGCATCACAACCTATTGCATAATTTACAGAAATGAGTGAGTACTTTGGATAAACATACAGTCACTATAAAAGCAATTATTGAGTTCCTAAAAGAGCCATTTCTAGCAGTTTTAGCAGCACTTATGATTTCAAGTTTTATTATTAGTCATACAAAAATCCCCACAGGTTCTATGATGTTTACAATTAATCCAGGAGATCATCTTATCGTTAATAGACTGCCTTATTATTATAGAGACCCTGAGAGAGGGGAAATAGCAGTTTTTAGATTTGAAGAGGAGAATCTTATTAAGCGGGTAATTGGAAAGCCTAATGATATCATAAATATTATTGATAATAATATTTATGTCAATAACCAGAAGCTTGATGAAGGAGCCTATTTAAAAACATTAGACAGTACTTATGAATTTTCGGGTTCAACGATCGATTTTCCTTATAAAGTACCAGAGGGCTATTACTTCATGATGGGAGATAACCGAAAGAATAGTAAAGATAGCAGGTATTTTGGTCCCATACCCAGAGAGACGATATTTGCAAAAGGTGGATTTCGTATCTATCCTTTTAGCAGAATAGGCAGTGTTAAGTGAGGTGGATTAAGATGAGAATTTCAGAAATAGATGATCAGTTAAGAGGGTTGTCTGTAGAACAACTGGAGAAGCAGCTGGAGCATTTAAAAGATGATACAAGAGCTGGAGTTATGAAACTTATTTCTAAGTATCAAAATAAAGTTGTTCAGCATAAAAGAACTATTAAAGAATGGGCATTGAAATGTGAATTTGATCAAATATTCCATGAAAATAAGGCCATTTTCGTAGGCGTTGATGAGGTTGGAAGGGGACCGCTGGCAGGGCCTGTAGTTGCAGCAGCGGTAATACTTCCCTATAAAAGCAGCTTGTTAGGTCTTAAAGATTCAAAAAAAATGAGTGAAATACAAAGGGATAAGCTGTATCAACAAATTAAAGATACAGCGCTAGCTGTTGGTGTTGGTATCGTTGATGCGCAGTTAATAGACGATATTAATATATTGCAGGCAACCTTTGAGGCTATGCGAGTAGCAATTGGGCAGCTTAATAGCTCTTATGATATAATAGGAGTAGATGGTGACAAAGAAATTCCTTTTATTTCAGCTAAACAACATGCTATTATACAGGGAGATGACAAGAGCGCTAGTATTGCAGCTGCCAGTGTTGTAGCAAAGGTAACAAGAGATCGTATCATGAAGGAGTATGCCAAAGTGTATCCTCTCTATGACTGGGAAAATAATAAAGGGTATGGAAGTACTAAACACTATGAAGCTATTAGGACTTTTGGTATAACACCACTCCATAGAAAGTCATTTTTAAAAAAAGAGGGGATATTTTGATTGATAATCTGAGGCTATTACACCAATTTAATGAGCAGATGAATGCAAGCGACTTAACCAGTGTGCAAAGAAAAATTGTGCTTAGCAAATATATACAGATGTTTTTAGATCAACTTCAACTGGGAGATACTGTAGAAGGTGTTGTGACAAAGGGAGCTGATGGTAAATTCATTCTTCAGATTAGTCCCCAGCTGAATATACCTGTTCAGATGTCAGAGCAACTGGAGACAGGCAAGTTGATGACTTTTATGGTGCAAGGTAAAGAAAATGGCAAACTCTATTTACAGCCTGCTCTCAGTGTGCCAGAACAAGGAATGCCGCTTATTCAGAAAACAATGATTGAATTAAATCTTCCTAAAAATGGCCTGATGCAGGAATTTGTAGAAGGTTTTGTCCAAAAACACCTGCCACTCGTAAAAGATACATTGCTTAAAGCTTATGAAATAGGAAAAGAGCATCTTATACCTTCTAAAATTATTACAAATCTTATAGATAATAATCAGATATTTTCCCCAGAAGAGGTAAGTGCAGCTAAACAGCTGCGGACAGACGGATTAAAAGATATCATAACTCAGCTAAAGTCAATCACTCAAAATCTTACAAATCATCAAGACTTGATAGAGGTAGCGCAGGTTTTCCAATCTCAAATATCACCCGATAAGTTAGAAGATATGATGAAATCTGCCATTTCAGAAGTATTGGCACGTCCTATAAATGATAGGGAGTATACTTCTGCTGAATTTGTAGGGGTAAAAGAAGAGGCTTGGTTGAAAGTATTTAAAAGTATTATGGATCTAAATATTCCGAAAGATCAAGAAAATATTTTGAAGAAATTTATCGGCAGTATTTATGATGAAGCCATGATGGTAAAGATAGAAAACATGAGACTCAATGAAACTGAAAGTCAAAAGATTTATACAACCTATGAATTACTTGAAAAACTAGCTAAAACTTTAGATAAAGCTAATTTAAGTCAAGAAGATAGGGAGTATTTAAACTTTATAAAAGAGCCTGTCAATGTATTAGGTAAACTCAATATACAAGCAGAATATTTTATTTTTCCAATGTTGAATCGGGAACAACAAACCCAAGGAGAAATTTATTTTTTTAAACCCAAAAAAACAACAACAAAAAACCAAAACAATTTATATGTTGTTTTAGCGTTGAATTTTCCAAGTATAAATGATATAGAGATACATATTCATAAACAAGATAAAAAAATTATGATGACCATAAATGTTACCCAAGAGGAGATTCAGAAACATATCTCTCAATATATGCCAAGGCTTTACGAGCAAATAAAAAACTTAGGTTTTCAAATTAGTCAAATTGAATGGGGACTTATTAATCAAAATAAAGAGAAGGTACTAAACAGTAAAAGTGATGCAGACCATCTATTTAATCATATGGATTTAAAAGTATAGGGGGGTATTATGCATAAAATTAAAAAAGACAAAATTAAAAAAGTAGCGGCACTCTCTTATACAGAAAACATGACAGCACCTACAATTGTAGCCAGTGGACAGGGGAAAGTAGCGGATAATATTTTAGAAGAGGCTAAAAAGCATGATATACCTGTTTACCAAGATGAAAAACTGGCTACAATTCTAACAGAAATTGAAATAGGAAGACAGATACCTGAAGAGCTTTATGAACTAGTAGCAAAAATCATGGTATTTGTAGGTGATATGGATGAGCTGTACGCAAAAACAAAGCATGCAAGAAAATAAAAGGCTGGTTGGAGCAAAATATGAAAAGGTGGCATCTGAATATCTTGTGAGTAAAGGATATGCCGTTACGCATCATAATTACAGGTGCAAGTTAGGTGAAATAGATATTATTGCACAGATAGATGGTATGACAGTATTTATTGAAGTCAAATACAGAAAAACAAATCTATATGGCATGCCCAGTCAAGCTGTAAACTATAAAAAGCAACAACGTATTTTACTAACAGCAAAATATTATTTGAGACAGTATGAAAAATATGAAGTCAACTGTAGATTTGATATCATAGAGATTTTAGGAGATGTCATCACACATATAGAAGCAGCTTTTTAGGAGGAAAATACTATGTGTTTAGAGAAATCCTTTGAACTTATAACAAAAAATGAATTAACTTATTTAAGTTTTAAAAGATGGCAGCAGGATTCACAGCTTATACATTGTTTTACGACGCGACTCGGCGGGGTGAGTAAGGGTGTATTATCAAGTTTGAATCTTGGTTTTAATAGAGGGGATACACAAGACAATGTATTGCAAAATTATAAAAATATTTGTGAGGTGCTGCAGATACCTTTTGAAAGTTTGGTATTATCCAAACAAGTTCATGAAACACATATTATTAAAGTAACTTCTGAGGATAAGGGAAACGGTATTTGTTATACCAATAAATGGGACAGCATAGATGGTATGTACACAACAGAAAAAGAATTAACACTTGTTACTCATTATGCAGATTGCGTTCCATTGTTTTTTTATGCACCAAAGTATGCTATCATTGGAATGGCCCATGCAGGGTGGCGGGGCACGGTTAATGAGATAGCGAAAAGATTTATTGAGATATGGGTAAATACAGAGCGTATTCCAATAGAGGCCATAGAAGTGGCTATAGGACCGTCAATAGGCAGCTGTTGTTTTGAAACGGGTAAAGAAGTAGCAGATATATTTATCGAACAATTTGGGAATCAATCTTTTATAGCGTACAATGAAGATACAAAAAAATACCATATTGATTTATGGGCATGTAATCAACATGTTCTTATAAATGCTGGTATTAAGGCACAGAATATAGTGACAGCAGGGCTATGTACGAGTTGTCATGAAGATTTATTTTTTTCGCATAGAAAATCAAATGGCAAAAGAGGTACACTAGGTGCCTTTATGGCTTTAAAGTAAGTGGGAGATGAAAGATTTGACTTATAAAGAACATAAGATAGTAAAAGTAGAAAAAAACAGTATCGCAGAAGAGATGGGTATAGAGAGTGGCGATATACTTATTTGGATTAATGAAGAAAATATTGAAGATGTATTTGATTATCAATATAGTTTAGCAGAGGAAGAAATAGAAGTTTGTATTAGAAAGCAAAATGGGGAAGAATGGGTTTTAGAAATAGAAAAAGAATATCATGAAGATTTGGGATTAATTTACGAAAATAGTTTAATGGATGAGTTGATAAGATGCCAAAATAAATGTAAATTTTGTTTTATTGATCAGTTGCCGCCGAATATGAGAGAAACGGTTTATTTTAAAGATGATGACTGGAGAATGTCTTTTTTAAACGGTAACTATATTACCCTAACTAATATGAGGCAGAAGGATATTGATAGACTGATTAAACATCGGCTATCACCTATTAATATCTCTATCCATGCAACCGATGAAAAGGTGAGAATAGATTTATTAAACAATAGATTTGCAGGAAGGATTATAGACCAGATTAAAACGCTTATAGCGGGTGGTATAAAGATAAATGGTCAAATCGTTTTATGTAAAGGGATTAACGACGGGGTAATCCTAGATAAAACCATAGAAGATCTCAGTCAGTTCATACCTCATATTCTTTCATTAACAGTTGTACCCGTAGGTATATCTAAGTTCAGAGAAGGTCTTGCGGTTTTGGAAGGATTTGATGAAGCATCTGCAAGGGAAGTTGTTAAAGTGGTCGAGAAATGGCAACAGTATTATCTTGAAAAAATGCAAACCCGTTTTATTTTTGCGGCAGATGAGTTTTATATTAAAGCAGAGGAAAAGCTCCCGGCTTACTCAGAATATGAAGATTTTCCTGTTTTAGATAATGGGGTAGGTATGCTGACTAAGTTTGATTATGAATTGACAACAGCTTTAAAAAAAATCAACCAAGAGGACAAGGGAGTATTTGAATGTTCTTTTGTAACAGGTGAGCTGACGAAAAAGTTTATGCAGGACTGTATTAAAAAGCTTAAAGTGAAGTTTCCAAATTTGATGATGAACCTGCATGTTGTGACCAATCGATTTTTTGGACAAGAAATTACAGTAACGGGATTGTTGACTGGTAGAGATATTGTAGAGACTTTAAAGCAAAAAAAGTCGCTTGGCAAAGTATTGCTTTTAGTAGATAATATGTTAAGAGGCCAAGAGCAGATATTACTTGATGACTATACTACAGAGCAAATAAGTAAGGAACTGGGTCTGCCAGTCGAAATTGTTCCAAATCAAGGTGAAGAGTGGATTGATAAAATTATAGAAATAAAGGAGAAATATAAATGAGTAAGCCAATCGTTGCAGTAATAGGTAGACCTAATGTAGGTAAATCTACCCTATTTAATAGATTAACAAAGACCAAAACATCTATTGTAGATGATACACCAGGAGTAACAAGAGACAGGATCTATGGAGAAGTTGAATGGTTGCGTCATAATTTCACCCTGATAGATACAGGTGGAATAGAGCCCCAAAGTACAGATATTATTCTCAATCAAATGAGAAGACAAGCAGAGGCAGCCATAGAGGCAGCAGATGTTATTTTGTTTTTAGTAGATGTTAAAACGGGTCTTACGGACTCGGACATGCATGTGGCTAACATGCTTAGAAAGGCCAAAAAGCCTGTTGTACTTGTCGTTAATAAAGTAGACGACATTAATACACAGATTGTGGGGATGTATGAATTTTATAATCTTGGATTAGGCGATCCAGTACCGATATCTGCTGGTCAGCCTCTCAATTTAGGGGATATGTTAGATGAAATAGTTTCTCATTTTGAGGTACAGGAAGAAGAACCAGAAGACAGTGAAAAAATTAAAGTGGCAATTATTGGAAAACCTAATGTAGGCAAATCTTCTCTAGTGAATAAAATAGTTGGGGAAGAAAGAGTTATCGTAAGTGATATAGCTGGCACGACAAGGGATTCAATCGATACGGAGGTAGAGATTAATGATCAAAAGTATGTGCTTATAGATACAGCAGGACTTAGAAGAAAAAGTAAGATTAAAGAATCAATAGAAAAATATAGCATTATACGTACAGTTGCTGCAATAGAGCGGGCAGATATTGTTCTGATACTCATTGATGCCAATGAAGGTATTACAGAACAAGATACTAAGATTGCAGGAATGGCTCACGAGGCAGGTAAAGGATGCATCGTAGTTGTTAACAAGTGGGATGCTATAGAGAAAGACGATAAAACAATGAATAAATACTTGAAGGAAATCACCAACACACTGGCTTATATGCAGTATGCCCCTTGTCATTTTATCTCAGCTAAAACAGGGCAAAGGATTCCTAAAATGTTTGAAATGATTTATACCATTGCTCAAAACCAGACGCGCCGTATCAGCACAGGGGTTTTAAATGATGTACTGTATGAGGCAATGGCCATGAATCAGCCACCAAGTGATAAAGGAAAACCTTTAAAAATATATTATATGACACAAGTTAGCATTAAACCACCGACATTTGTTATTTTTGTAAATGATAAGGAACTTATGCACTTTTCTTATCAACGTTATATAGAAAATCAAATGAGAGAGGCTTTTGGTTTTAAAGGTACACCATTAAGATTTATTGTAAGAGAGAAGGGGGCAAAAGAATAAACATGTACAGGATTATATCATTTATAATTGGATATCTTTTTGGAGGAATACAGTCAGCTATTTTATATGGAAAAATAAAAGGGATAGATATTACACAGCATGGCAGTGGCAATCCTGGAACAACTAATACAGCCAGAGTATTAGGTAAAAAAGCTGGTATCATTGTTTTAATAATAGATATATTTAAAGCTATTGTGGCAGTGGCTATTGCAAGGATGATATTCCCGAATGAGGATATTTTAATAGGATTATATAGTGGTATAGGAGCTATATTAGGACATAGCTATCCGTTGTTTTTCAAATTTAAAGGTGGAAAAGGTATAGCCACTACAGCAGGTACGCTTATTGCGGTAGATTTTAGGGTATTTATTATAGCGGGCATATTATTTCTAATCAGTTTTGGGATTACCAGAATTGTATCGATTAGTTCCTTGCTATTAACACTTTCTATCCCAATTCTTTTGATTATTTTTTATTGTACAAAAGCGTATGGCATAGAGGTAATGATACTTGGCTTTGTAATAACACTCATTACATTTTATAGACATAAAGCTAATATTAAAAGATTGATAGCAGGTACAGAATCAAGGCTAACGACAAAAAAGTAATATAGGAGGGAAGAATATGAAAAATATTGCTGTAATAGGTGCTGGCGGCTGGGGGCTTGCATTAGGGCTGCTGTTGAATGAAAAAGGAAATAATATCAGTATATGGTGTTATGATGAAGGTGAAAAAAATGCCATTTTGCAGTATAGAGAAAATAAAAGATGTCTTCCGGGGATAAAGTTACCCTTAGAAATCAGTTTTACAGCCTCAATGGAAGAAGCGTTGGAGGGCAAAGAAATTGTTATTGTAGCTGTTCCCTCAAAAGCCATACGTACGACTGCTGAACGTATGAAAGGATTGATTAGCTCTGATGCTGTTATTGTCAATGTATCCAAAGGTATAGAAGATGGAACACTTCTTAGGTTATCAGAAGTGATAGAAGAGGTGCTACCTAATACTGTTGTGGCCTTGTCAGGACCAAGTCATGCCGAAGAGGTAGCTAGACATATTCCAACAACAGTTGTAGTAAGTGGGAGAAATATGCAGGCGGCAGAAATGATACAAGATGTATTCATGACAAGATATTTTAGAATTTACACCAATGAAGACTTAGTAGGTGTGGAGCTAGGCGGGGCACTTAAAAATGTCATTGCATTAGCAGCTGGAACAGTTGAGGGTATCGGGTACGGGGATAATACAAAAGCCGCTCTTATAACAAGAGGGATAGCAGAAATGACAAGGCTTGGTGTTGCCATGGGAGGAAGTCCAAGTACCTTTGCGGGTCTGTCTGGCATAGGAGACCTTATTGTAACATGTACAAGCGGCCATAGCCGCAATAGAAGAGCCGGTGAGCTATTAGGAAGAGGTTATACAGTAGACGAGGCACTGCAAAAAGTTAATATGGTTGTTGAAGGGGTACCTACAACAAAGGCTGGACATGCACTGATGATTAAATATGATATAGAGATGCCTATTTTAAATGCTATTTATGAAACGCTATTTGAAGGTAAATCGGTACAAGAAGCTATTACTGATCTCATGCAGAGAGACAAAAAAAGTGAACACTATTCTTAATCAATAAGAAATACCTAAGGCAAATTCATCTGAATTGCCTTATTTTTTGTACTATATATTACTAGACAAACATATATTTTAATGTACCCATACATTCAAAATATAAGGAGGTTATCTGTTGATGGAATATTATGATATATACAGAGATATTTCAGAGAGAACAAATGGTGATATATACATAGGAATAGTAGGACCAGTACGAACTGGAAAGTCTACTTTTGTAAAAAGGTTTATGGAAACACTTGTTATACCGCATATTAAAAATGAGCACAGTAAAGAAAGAACTCAGGATGAGCTTCCACAAAGCGGAGATGGCAAAATGATTACGACAACTGAACCTAAATTCATTCCTAATGAAGCCATAGGGATTACAATAGGAGGCGATTTTGCAGTTAAAGTAAGAATGATTGACTGTGTAGGATACATGGTGCCGGAAGCAGAAGGTCATCTTTACAATAATACACCTAGGATGGTTAAAACCCCTTGGTTTGAAGAGGAAATTCCTTTTGCACAGGCTGCTGAAATCGGCACGAAAAAAGTTATTACAGATCATTCTACAATAGGAATAGTTGTTACAACGGATGGCAGTATTACAGATATTTCAAGAGGGAGCTACATAGAAGCAGAGCAGCGGGCTATCAATGAATTAAAGAGACTGGGCAAGCCATTTATAGTGATGTATAATACAAAGAGGCCCTATGATCCAGAAGTGATAGCAGAAGCCGGTACCCTTTCAAGGGAATACGATGTGCCTGTTGTGCCAATGGATATTGCACAGATGAAATCAGAAGAGATTCATCAGATATTAGAAAAGATTCTTTATGAATTTCCGCTCAATGAGATTCAGTTTATGTTGCCCAAATGGGTAGAGACCCTAGATAATGACCACTGGGTGAAAAAGGCATGGATTGAATATGTGCAAGAGTATATATTCCCTCTAGAAAATATAAGACAGATTAAAGAAACAATAGATGAATTTAGAAATATTGATTTTATTAAAAATATTTATTTGGAGAAGATTCAACTAGGCGAAGGCGTTGTTAAAGTGGATATCAATACAACAGAAGAGTTGTTTTATAGAGTGCTTTCAGAGACAACAGGTATCGAGATCCACGGAGATCACGAACTCATGATGCTTATTAAAGACCTTGCAGCCACTAAAAAAGAGTATGATAAAGTAGCCTATGCAATGAATGAAGTCAAAGAAAGAGGTTATGGGGTTGTAAGTCCTATTTTTGAGGAACTTACACTTGAAGATCCAGAAATAGTTAAACAAGGCAATCGGTTTGGCGTTAAATTAAGAGCCAGTGCCCCAAGTTATCATATTATAAGAGCCAATATTCAAACAGAGGTATCTCCTATTGTTGGGACAGAAAAACAAAGTGAAGATCTCATCAATTATCTGATGAGTGAATTTGAGACAGATCCTTCTAAGATCTGGCAATCTAATATTTTTGGCAAATCACTTCATGAACTTGTTAATGAAGGGCTTCAGAATAAACTGTACAGAATGCCAGAAGACGCACAGCAAAAACTTCAGGAAACTTTACAAAAAATAATTAATGAAGGCAGCGGGGGACTCATTTGTATCCTCTTATAAAGGCACTTAACAGTGCCTTTTTTTTATGAATAGACTATAAACAAAACGATTTTCTCCTTGAGAGTATTGCAAGATTGACTATTCCATTATATCATGATAAGTATCAGAGGATATGATAGGAAGTGAAACAATGAACAGTAACAAAAAAACCAGCAAAACAATAGATTTTGATGCTACTAAAAGACAACGTTCTTCTAAAAACAATCCTCCTGCCTATTTCAATCCTTATTTGAAAAACAGTGAGTACACTTCGACTGGCCATTATAACAGTACACGGAGTCCTAATTATTTAGATGATAATAGAAGGTCTTCTCAGGTCAAATCTCCAGAGCTTAGAAGAAAGCAAATGAAAGAGCAAAATAAACTTTCAAAAAGCCAAATACGTAAAAACCGTAAGAGGAGAAGAACGCGCTTTGTTATGAAGGTGAGCGCGATTATGTTTTCAACAATATTGATTATTTGGGGAGGAATTAGCCTCAAAGATATGTTTATGTATCCTAAAATCTCTTATCAAATCGTACAAGCTGGTAAAATTGATAACTCAATGGCTTTTGAAGGTCTTATCATAAGGGATGAAAAGGTTTATTATAGTGGAGAACAAGGGGTTTTGCAATATATTATAGGAGAGGGCGAAAAGGTTAGAAAAAATGGAGAAGTTTGCGCATTAGTAGATGACAGTGCTTTAGCACAAACAGAAGAGGAAAAGCATAAAACAAGTACAGAAATTTATAGTGCGGCAGATACAAGAAAAGAGTTTTCTTATTATCAGGATGATGTTTATCAAATTAATCATGAAATAAAAAATACTATCAATAAATTTTATAGTGAGAGAATGAAAGAAAATACAGATTATGTTTATGCTATAAGAAACCAGTTGGAACGCAATATGGACAAGCGTACAGAAGTATATGTTGAGGAACAGACCAACCTTAACAATTCTGCTGCTAGAAAATTAACAGCTTTAGATTCTAAAATGAACACTTTAAAATCTATAAGTAAGGCAGAAGAGTCTGGCATTATATCTTATAAAATAGATGGTCAAGAAAGTCATTTTACAAGTGAAATGCTGAATCAAATACAGTATGCTATGTTTAAAGAAATACAAACCAGCGATACGCATCCAGCATTGAACAGTACAACTGTTGTAAAGGAGCGGCCGTTATACAAAATAGTGACCGCTGACACTTGGTATATAGTAAGCTATGTAGAGGGCAAAGAGGGTGAAAACTTTAAGCCTGAACAAAGCTATCAATTGTTTTTTGAAACTATTGATAACAGGCAAATAAACTTTAAGCTTAAGACTAAAACGACAGAAGATAAGAAAGTAAAACTTGTATTTGAAACAAGTGAGCAGATTGGCGACTTTTTGGGAGAAAGAAATATCGTTTTTAGTATAGGCAATAAAAATGAAGAAGGTCTTAAAGTACCGCTTCAAGCTATTGTAGAGCAAAATATGATAAAGATTCCAAGCGAATACAAGGTGACACAAGGGGAAGAGGTTGGGGTATATCGTAAAAATGGCGAAATAACAGAATTTGTAAAGATTAATGTGCAGTATGAAAAGGATGATTCAATTTATGTTTTTCAGGAAATAGGTGTTTCAGAATGTATCCAAATCAATGATCTTTTGGTTCATAAAGAAAGTGGTAAAGAAATGAGAATAGAGCAAATGGAGACAAAGCAAGGCGTATATGTTATCAATGGTAAAATTGCGCAGTTTAAAGCTATAGAGATTTATTTGCAAAACAATGAATATGCACTGATCAAAGAAAATAATCAGAGTGAGCTCAGGGCATTGGATAAGATTATATCTAATCCTAAAAGTATAAAAAGAGACCAGCTTTTACAACATATGAATATACAGAATGAATAGAAGGTGATAAAATGATAAGAGATAATTTACAACAGATACAGATGAATATTAGAAAAGCCGCACAAAAAGCCAACCGGGATGAAAAAGATATTCTACTTATTGCGGTGTCAAAAACTTATTCAGTTTCAGATATTAAAGAAGCGATTAAAGTGGGATGCAAAGATTTTGGTGAAAATAGAGTGCAAGAACTAACAGGCAAAATATTAGAAGTAGAGGAACCTGTAAATTGGCATTTAATAGGTCATCTTCAAAGTAATAAAGTGAAATATATTATAGGTAAAACAGCACTTATCCATTCAGTGGATAATATGAAGCTGGTACAAGAGATACAAAGACAGTCACAGAAAGCAAATACATTAACAAATATTTTATTAGAGGTTAATGTCGCACAAGAGGCATCAAAACATGGGGTTTTGACAGAAGAAGTTATCGAATACGTTAAACAAATAAGTCAGCTGTCACATGTCAGATTAAAAGGTTTTATGACTGTGGCACCTTATGTACAAGATCCTGAAGATAACAGACAGATATTTAGGCAGCTATATGATTTATCAGTTGACATACAAAAACAAAAGTTTAATAATATAAGTACGAGTTTACTATCCATGGGTATGAGCAATGACTATGAAGTAGCCATTGAAGAAGGTGCGACTATGATTAGAATAGGTACAAGTATTTTTGGTGATAGAGATTATACGTATAATAAATAATGAGGAGGATATTTATGAGTTCTTTTATGTCTAAACTTAGAAATGTGTTTTCACCGCAAGATGAATATGATGATGATGATGATCTAGAGGATACAGTAAGAGAAAGTGAGCCAATTAATAGGAATATAGGTCATACAGTGCCTTTAACGCCAGCTAAGGTGGTCACCCTTAATCAAGGCAACAAAATGGAAATACTTAATTTTACGATGCTTAGTTATGATATGACAGGAGAGATAAGCTCTTATATTAAAGCTAGAAAGCCCATTATTGTAAACATGGAAAAAATAGCTCAGCATGAAATGCAAAGAGCTGTTGATTATTTAACTGGTGCCTGTTGTGCATTAAATGGATCGGTTGAAAAAATCACTGACAATATATTTATTTTTGCACCAGAGCATGTCAATGTAAACCCAGAAAGACTTAAACAAAAAAGTATATTTCCGCCCACGCTTTAGCCGTTAAACCTTATGATTAACAGATTAACACATGAAATTAGTGATCCAAAAGAAAAAGCATTTGTTAAGAGTGCTTTAGAATACATGCGTAAAGCAGATACTCAAAATAAGGCTTTTTACACTGATTTTTATAATGCGGACTGGATGCGTCAGGTCATTCAAAAACATATTGGCACAAACAATTTGACTGGGTATAAATTGTTTGGAGGATATGAAGAGGCAGAAAGACAAATGTTGGGATTTTTTCCAGGGTATGAGACTGACTTTCTCTTTCCGATTGATTGTTTGAAAGTTAACGTGAAGACGGGTATAGGACGAGCACTGTCACATCGAGATTTTTTAGGAGCTCTATTAGGCCTGGGAATAGAAAGAGATACAATAGGCGATATTATGATCAAACCGTTTGGTGCCTATATTATCATCAAGGATATTATGACGGAGTATATTTCGTATATGATGACAAGTATAGGTAGATATCATACGATTGAAATCTCAGCAATAGAGCTTAGAGAGTTAAAGATAGATAAACCAGAGACAAAGGAAATAAATACCACAGTTGCTTCGTTAAGAACAGACGCAGTTTTGTCTGCAGCTTTTGGATTATCTAGAGGAACGTGTACGAAGCTGATACAAAATGATAAAGCCAAGTGCAATGGCACAGATATTTCTCCTAGCCATCTTTTAAAACAAGGAGATGTGGTAACCCTGAGGGGTTATGGGAAAATGAAGCTCAAACAGATTAATGGGATAACAAAAAAGGAAAGGCTTCACATTTGTATTGAAAAATATATATAGGGGGTGTTGTGATGTTGTCGCCAGTTGATATACAAAATAAAGTGTTTAAGAAAAATAAAATAGGTGGCTATAGTGTAGAAGATGTTAATGAGTTTCTAGAAGAGGTTATGAAGTCCTATCAGGAACTGACTAATGAAAATTATGCGCTTAAGGACAAGACGAATGTTCTTAATGAAAGTATACAGTATTACAGAACAATGGAGAGTACTATCCAAAATGTCTTGGTTTTAGCAGATAAAACGGCACAGGATACTAAGAGTGCAGCTTATGAAAAAGCCGAGCAAATCAAAAAAGAAGCAGAACAAAGAGCCGAAAAGGTCATGTGTTCTGCAGAGGATCGGGTAAGCAGGATTTTAGAAAAAGGTCGTCAGGAAGCTTTTGAACTTACACAAAAGATTGAAGAAATTAAGAGGCAGTATATGAGCTATAAGGCTCAGGTTAAGCAAATACTGCATGCACAGATGGAAATTCTAGAAGGAAGTGAAGATAAATCTGTTGTGAAGCAAGGAGATTTAATTAAGGAGTTAGCTTCTATAGATGAAGAAGACAAACAAAGTCTCAAGGAATTTTTTCCGATAGATGAAGAAGATGAGGGGAAATTTTATACTAAAGAATATATGCCTATAGCAGATGAGGAATTAGCATGAAAATTTTGCAAAAAACAGTTATCAGACCCTATGATATTGTATTAAATAGTAGTTTTGAAGGACTTAAAGAGCAGATTTTAACTGTTAATACGCCAAGCAGTATTTGTATTATAACAGATAGTCACATTGCACCTCTTTATCTGGAGCAGATAAAAGCTATTGCAGATCAGATAGCACCCACCTATGCCCATGTATTTGAAGCTGGAGAAGAGTCAAAAAACATCACTACTGTGACAGCGATTTACGATACTCTTCTTGCGCATAATATGGATAGAAGCAGTCTTATTATAGCATTAGGCGGCGGGGTTACCGGAGACATAGCGGGTTTTGTTGCAGCCACCTATATGAGAGGGGTTCCCTTTGTACAGCTGCCTATGACGATTGTCGCTCAAAATGACAGCAGCATAGGCGGGAAGGTCGGAATAGATTACCTGAATCATAAAAATATGGTAGGTGCTTTTAATAACCCAAGTTTAGTATATATCAATACCACGGTTTTAAAGACTTTACCTCAAAGAGAACTTGTTGGGGGATTAGCTGAAGTGATTAAACATGGGGTGATAGAAGACATAGAGCTGTTTCGCTATTTAATGTCCCATAGAAAGCAAATTTTAGAACTAGATGACGCTGCTATTTTAGAAATGACATATAAGTCTTGTAAAGTCAAATGTGATATAGTAGAGCAAGATCCTAAAGAAAAAGGCATTAGAAAAATACTGAATTTTGGACATACAATAGGCCATGCTATAGAAACACTCAGCCAATTTAAATACAACCATGGGGAATGTGTGGCCTATGGTATGTGCGGTGCAGCATTTATCAGTTATAAAAGGCAGCTACTCACTTTAGAGCGCGTGAATGAGATTGTAACACTATGCCGTTCATTTGGCTTATTAAAGCCACTAGGAGACTACAGGGCTCAGGATATATGGCAACATATGGCGTATGATAAAAAGAAAGCTCATGGTAAAATAGCATTTATACTGCTAAAGGCTGTAGGCACAACATCGATTGTAACAGATATAAGTGAAGATGAAGTTGCACAAGCAATAACCTTTATAAAAGAAACGTGCCTTTAAGCACGTTTTTTCTAAGTTAATTCACCGGATAAAGGAGATTATAAAATGACGATTATAACACTGATAATAATAGGCTGTCTTGTGGCAGCAGATCAGATTTCTAAAATATGGGCGGTTAATACGCTAGGAGGTGGGCAAGATATTTTAGTATGGGAAAATGTATTTCATTTAACCTATATACAAAATAGAGGTGCTGCTTTCGGCATGCTGCAAGGCAAACAATGGCTACTCATTCCTGTCACTATTTTAGTACTTATTGGCATGATAGTCTATTTTAAAAAAGTACCATCTACAAAGGCAGGGACTTGGGCTAAGATATCTTTAGTTTTAATTATAAGTGGAGCGATTGGAAATCTTATAGATAGAATTCTCTTAAGTTATGTAAGAGATTTTTTATATTTTAGATTAATAGATTTTCCAGTTTTTAATATTGCAGATACTTTTGTTGTTATAGGTGTGGGTATTTTGCTGTTGGTCATATTATTTGGAGATATTGAAAAGACAGATGGGTCAAAGGAAAAAAATCATGGAAGAATTGATTAATATTACGGTTTTAGATAAAGAAGGAGTAAGACTGGATAAGTATCTTTCAGAAGAACTCGATGACTATACGAGGTCTTTTTTACAAAAACAAATTGATCATAATCATGTAACGGTCAATGGGGAAAATGTTACAAATAAATATAAAGTTAAAAAGAATGATACTATTATAGTTAAAATTCCAGATCCAGTGGAAGTTGATATTTGTGCAGAACCTATTCCGATAGATATTGTTTATGAGGACCAAGATATCATTATCGTTAATAAAACTCAAGACATGGTGGTTCACCCTGCACCAGGCAATTACACAGGAACTTTAGTTAATGCGCTTTTATATCATTGTAAAGATAATTTGTCAGGTATTAATGGAGAAATTAGGCCAGGAATAGTCCACCGAATTGATAAAGATACTTCTGGACTTCTGATGGTTGCAAAAAATGATAAAGCCCATCTAAGGTTATCGACTCTTTTAAAAGAACATCATATCACAAGAAAGTATCACGCTATTGTATATGGTACTTTTAAAGAAATGGAGGGAGTTGTAGAAGCACCTATCAAAAGAGCCTTACAGGATCGAAAAAAGATGGCGGTAGTCAGTACCGGACGGTATGCAAAGACACAGTACAGGGTACTTGAGAGCTTCAAAAACTTCACTTATATTGAGCTGACACTGTTTACAGGGCGTACGCACCAAATCCGTGTGCATATGAAACATATAGGTCATCCACTTCTAGGGGATCCTTTGTATGGTCCGCAAAAAACCACTTTTGGATTAGATAAGCAGATGCTTCATGCAAAGACACTGGGGTTTATGCACCCAAGCACAGATCAGTATGTAGAATTTAATAGTGATCTTCCGCAGTATTTTGCAGCAGTTATTGACAAGTTAAGAAAAATGTGAGAGAATAAATCGAATTTGAATCCTTTAATGTAGTCCGAGAGGCTAGCAAGGATGTACAATACGAAAGTAATAGCATGGTGAAATATGCATATTGTATATCTGAAAGGCTTCTTAGTATAGATAAGAAGTCTTTTTTTATGCGACATAATATTTAAATGAGAGCGGAGGTGTTTAAGTGGAGGAACAAAAGATACTACTAGATGAAGCAGCGATGAACAGAGCCTTAACAAGAATAGCCCATGAAATTATTGAAGCAAATAAAGGGGCTAAAGATATTGTGCTTGTAGGTATTGAAACAAGGGGAGTTCCACTAGCGGAAATATTAGCGGAAAAAATCAAACTTATTGAAAATACTGAGGTGCCTGTTGAAAAAATAAATATTACTTTTTATCGGGATGATTTAGAAAAGAAATTTTCTCAGCCTTTAACCAGTGAAAGTGTTATTCACTCCGATATTAACGGCAAAACTGTAGTGCTTGTAGACGATGTTATTTATACTGGAAGAACAGTAAGAGCAGCAATGGATGCCCTGATGGATATAGGGAGACCAAGTCTTATTAAGCTAGCTACGCTGATAGACAGAGGACATAGAGAACTACCTATTAGATCAGATTTTGTAGGGAAAAATATTCCTACCTCAAAAAAAGAGATTGTACATGTTCATATTAAAGAAGTAGATGGAGATAATATAGTTCTGTTAGAAATGAAAAATTAACATAAAATTAACTAAAGGAGAAATGAATATGGAAAAGATTGGATTGAGTAAAAAACTAATACTTGGATTACAACATGTACTAGCAATGTTTGGAGCAACAGTACTTGTGCCTATTTTAACAGGCTTAGATCCGGGAATAGCTTTACTTTGTGCGGGGTTAGGCACATTGGTCTTTCATGGTGTTACAAAGGGTATTGTTCCTGTGTTTTTGGGATCCAGCTTTGCATTTATTACAGCTATTGCGATTACGCTAGGTACTTATGGTATCGGGGCTGTAAAAGGCGGTATTATTGCAACAGGGCTCGTTTATGTGATAATGGCAGGTGTTATTAAACTGGTAGGTGTTGAAAGAGTGAAGTCGTTTTTCCCACCTATTGTTGTAGGGCCTATTATTATGGTTATTGGTCTGAGACTGAGCCCAGTGGCAATTAATATGATAGGCTATGCACCTATTGTAGAGCAAAATCCAGATGCTGGCAAAATGGCTGACTTGTTAATGAGTAATGGATTTGAAGTAGATCCTTCGGTATTTAATAAGGTGAGCGGCATATTTAATATCCCAGTAAAAGGCTTAATTGTTGCAGGAATTGTTATTATTACAATGATTGTTGTTTCTATATTTGCAAAAGGTTTTTTCAAAATGGTTCCTATTCTTATTTCAGTGGTAGTAGGATATATAGCAGCACTTATGCTAGGCATGGTAGATACAGCAACTATTGCTAGTGCACCATGGTTTGGATTTTCACAAAAGGGTACTGAACATCTTTTTGCTTTACCGTCATTTAGCTGGGAAGCAGTGATTGCTATTGCTCCTATCGCATTGGTGGTATTTATTGAGCATATAGGGGATATTACAACCAACGGAGCCGTAGTTGGCAAAAATTTCTTTGATAATCCAGGAGTACATAGGACATTGCTTGGAGATGGTTTGGCAACAATGTTAGCGGGACTTTTGGGAGGACCTGCTAACACGACATATGGGGAAAATACAGGTGTGCTGGCAGTTACAAAGGTATATGATCCTAATGTTATCCGTATTGCGGCAGTCTTTGCAGTTGTACTGAGTTTATTTGGTAAGTTTACAGCAATGATTCAGACCATTCCTTCTCCTGTTATGGGCGGTATCAGTATCATATTGTTTGGAATGATTGCGAGCGTTGGGGTAAGGACCCTTGTAGATGCGCAGTTAGATTTCACTCACAGTAGAAATTTGATTATTGCAGCCATTATATTTGTAACAGGTATTAGTATTGATAATATTGCAGTTGCAGGAACTATTACCATATCAGGACTTGCTATTGCAGCACTTATTGGCGTGGTGTTACACAAGATTCTGCCACAAGATATTTAGTTATAAAAGAGACACTTATTCTAAGGGATAAGTGTTTTTTTATTGTTTATAAATAGACGAAATAATGCATAAAAATGAAATTATATAGACAGTAAAAGTCATTTTAGGTATAATGGAATAAAATTTAAATAATATTACGCTGGATTAGAGGGGATAAGCTATGCAGGAATATATCACATTATTTTTATATTATTTAAAAGACGTTAAGTTAGCTTCTGATAATACAATACAGTCTTATGAACGTGATTTGAGATATTTTCTTATATATCTTGAAGACATTCAGATAAAAGATGCCAAACAATTAACAGACAAGCACATTAAAGTGTATCTGGAGTTTATGAATAATGAGCAAAAGTCAACGGCTACGATTTCTAGAACGTTGGCTTCTATTAGGGCACTATGCCAATACCTTATAAGAGAAGGCATTATTAGAGAAAATCCTGCCCGTCTTATTGCCCTTCCTAAAATTGATAAAAAGATCCCCCGAATTTTAACTGAAAGTCAAATTACACATTTATTAGAACAGCCCAATGTAAATGATATTAAAGGCATTAGGGACAGAGCTATGTTAGAGCTTATTTATGCAACGGGCATCAGAGTATCTGAACTTATAGGTCTTAAGATAACGGATATCAATTTACAGCAGGGGTACATTATTTGTCGAGATTCTCAAAAAGAAAGAACAATTCCTATTGGTAAATCAGCTGTTACAGCACTCAACCAGTATCTGACGCAGGTAAGACATATTTTATTAAAGGATCATGTAGAGAATGCTCTATTTGTTAATTTCAATGGCCATCAGATGACAAGACAAGGTTTTTGGAAAATTTTAAAAAATTATGCAAAAGCCTTAAATCTCTCAAGAGAAATTACACCTCATATGCTAAGGCATTCTTTTGCAGCTCACTTAGTACAAAATGGGGCAAATTTAAAATCTGTTCAGCAAATGCTAGGACACTCAGATATTGCTACAACGCAAGTCTATATGCAGCTCAATAAAGAAACAGAAGAGTTAAAAGATATTTATAATAAATCACATCCAAGAGCCTAGAAAAATACCAGAGTATAAAAACTCTGGATTTTTTGTATACTTATTATATAATAGGAGTATACAGCTAAATGAGGAAGGTGAAGAAATGAAAAGAGTTATATGGATAGTTTTAGATAGTGTTGGTATAGGTGAAATGCCCGATGCTGCAGATTATGGAGATTATGATGTTAATACACTTTCACATGTTTATGAAGCCTCTAAAGGATTAGATATAGAGAACTTAATTGAACTTGGACTAGGACACATTGACGGGATAGAAGTTATTCCAAAAGATCAAAAACCCAAAGGTTCATTTGCTAGACTTGCGGAATTATCCAAAGGAAAAGACACGACAACAGGTCATTGGGAGATGGTAGGGATTCACACGGCAGTGCCTTTTCCAACCTATCCGGATGGTTTTCCAAAAGAGATTATAGAAGCTTTTGAAACAGCATGCAATACCCGCGTCATAGGGAATTGTGTAGCATCTGGGACAGCCATTATTGAAGAGTTTGGCAAAGAACATATGCAGACAGGGTATCCTATTATTTATACGTCAGCAGACAGTGTATTTCAGATAGCAGCCCATGAAACAGTCATACCGCTTGAAAAACTCTATAAAATGTGTGAAACAGCAAGAGAAATTTTAAGAGGACAACATGAGGTTTCAAGGGTTATAGCAAGACCGTTTATAGGGGAAGAGGGAAATTTTACAAGAACTCCCCATAGAAGAGACTTTGCAGTGATGCCGCCATCACCTAACTTGTTAACGTATTGTGAAGCCCATCATATACCGGTTATTGCTGTAGGGAAGATAGAAGATATTTTTGCAAAACAAGGCATAAGTACAGCCATTCATACCAAAAGCAATTTAGAGGGTATGAATGTAACGCTAGAATGTATGAAGAGGCATACCGAAGGGGTTATATTTACGAATCTAGTAGATTTTGATATGAAGTGGGGTCATAGAAATGATTATTTAAGTTATGGAAAAGGACTTGAAGAATTTGATAATGAGTTACCACGCATTCTGGAGGCCATGACATCAGAGGATATCTTAATGATTACAGCAGATCATGGGTGTGATCCAACAACTAAAGGAACAGATCATACCAGAGAATATGTACCGCTCATTGTATATGGACAAACTATCAAAGGAAATAATAACTTAGGAACAAGAACTAGTTTTGCGGACATCGGCCAGACTATATGTGACTTATTTAATCTGCCTAATCTGCCTATTGGAAACAGCTTTCTTAACGAAGTGCTCAAATAAACAAAAATCGAGCAAAAGCCCAGAAATTTAATTTTTCTGGGCTTTTGCTCTGTCAATCTCTAAGGAATAAACGGATATACAGATAAAATAGATAGGATAAAATTTATTACTGTATAATTTGGTGAATGTATACCAATTCTTTAGGCTGGTTATCAGTCAGTGAAAAGGCTTGTGTAGCTGTGGCTTTTGCTTCAGTATACTCCTCTTTGTTGGTATGTAGTATACAAAGGGTATCCCCAGAGGATACTATGTCTCCAACTTTTTTTACCATTGTGATGCCGGCCGCATAGTCAATAATATCTTCTTTGGTCATGCGCCCTGCCCCAAGGTACATAGCAGCCATACCAATAGATTCTGCATTGATGGCGCCTACATATCCGAAGCGCGTCGCTTTAACTTCAATATGATATTTAGCTTGAGGGAGTTTTTCAGGGTGATCAATGAGGTCAGGATTACCTCCTTGTATACTGACAAATTCCTTGAATTTTTCAAAAGCTGCTCCAGATAGAAGAAGCTTTTGAAGTGCTTGATACGCGGTATCAAAATCTTCAAATACGTCCCCAAGTATCGCCATATGAGAAGCTATCGTTAAGGCAAGCGTCGTTTCATCTTGGGAGCCTCGGCCTTTTAAGATATCAATCACTTCGCGGACTTCGTTTGCATTACCGACCTCATGACCTAAAGGCTGGCTCATATCTGTAACGACTGCCACAGTTTTACGTCCTAAAGACTTTCCAATATCCACCATTGTTTGAGCCAGTTCAGCAGCTTCGAGGGTAGACTTCATAAAGGCTCCTGAGCCTACCTTTACATCTAGTACGATGCAATCTGCACCAGAAGCTATTTTTTTACTCATAATAGAAGCTGCAATAAGAGGGATACTATCAACTGTTCCTGTCACATCTCTCAGGGCATAAATCATTTTATCAGCAGGGGTGAGATTTGGGGACTGACCAACAATAGCCATTTTATAGTGATTAACGTTTTGGATAAACTCTTCACTAGTTAGTTCGGTTCTAAAGCCTTCTATAGACTCCAGCTTATCAATAGTGCCTCCAGTATGACCAAGGCCCCTTCCGGACATTTTGGCCATAGGAATGCCTAAACTGCCGATGATGCCAATGATAGCTAACGAAAGCTTGTCGCCGACACCGCCAGAACTATGTTTATCAACCTTGATACCTGATATTTTTGAAAGGTCTACTTGTTCGCCGGAATGGACATAAGACATGGTTAGATGGGCTATTTCCTCTTTATTCATCCCTTTAAAATAGACAGTCATCAGAAAAGATGACATTTGATAATCTGGGATTTCACCTTTGGTATATCCCTCTACAATATAATATATTTCATCTTTGTTTAAAGCTTCTCCACGCTTTTTTTTATTAATCAAATCAATCATTCTCATGGTATAACCTCCTTCATTTGATATATGTCAATCATAACGCGATTTTTTATTGGTGACAAGGTAATGTGTTTAAAAAGTTATTAAGATGATAAAAAATAAAATAAATGGAACAAAAGTATAATTTGTATAAAATGACAAATACTAGAAGGAGAATAAAAATAAGGAGGATACTTATGAGGAATAAAAAGACACTGATAATAAGTATGCTAATAAGTATAATGGTGACATCACAGACCCTAGATGCAACTGAGGCAAAAAAAACAGAGTCAATAGCAGCTACAGCCAGAAGTTATGTATTAATAGAGGAGGCTAGTGGAAAGGTACTGCTGGACCACAATAAAGATGAGGCGCTTCCTCCAGCCAGCATCACAAAGATTATGACACTTTTACTGATTAATGATGCTATAGCTTCTGGGAAGATTACTTGGGATGATAAGGTTACGATTAGTGAGCATGCGGCGCATATGGGAGGATCGCAGGTTTTTATGGAGCCTGGTGAAGAGCAGACGGTAAGAGATCTTGTCAAATGCATTTGTATTGCGTCAGCCAACGATGCTGCAGTAGCGATGGGAGAGTATATTGCAGGAAGTGAAGAACAATTTGTAGAAATGATGAACAGGCGAGCCAAAGAACTTGGTATGCAGCATACCATTTTTAAAAATGCTTGCGGCCTTCATGCAGAAGGACATGTTTCAACAGCTTATGATATTTCACTTATGTCAAGAGAACTTATGCTGAAATACCCAGAAATGTCTAAAGTTCTTACTATCTGGATGGACACTATCACCCATAAGACTAGAAGAGGAGAATCAGAATTTGGGCTATCTAATACCAACAAAATGATTAAATGGTATAAAGGGATAACAGGACTTAAGACGGGTTATACACCAGAGGCTAAACATTGTGTTAGTGCAACGGCAACAAGAAACGGGATGGGTTTGATTGCCGTTGTGATGGGATCGGAAAATGGTAAAATAAGATTTCAGGAAGCTGGGCAGTTACTGGATTATGGGTTCGCCAATTATACTGTTAAGACAGGCCCACCAATAGGAACAGTGGTTGGCCGGATAGATGTCAAAAAAGGAGACAAGATGTTCGCAGAAGGGGTAACGGAGCAGACTAAGGCTTTTGTGGTTGCCAAAGACCATGCAGGAGCTGAATTAACTTATGAAGTCAAGTATAATGACACTGTCAGTGCGCCTATTCAAAAGGGAGAACAGATAGGCACCATTACCTATTATTTAGATGGTGCTCATGTGGGAGAAGCACCTATTGTTGCGGCCTATGATATAGGTAAGGCCAAATTAAATGATATGATCTTTTATATGTACAAACGATACTTTAGCGTAGCTAAATAAATACCAAAGCATAATTAGAAGTAAGCAGACTAATTATGCTTTTAATTTTTCTATTGCATAAATCGACTTCAAGCTATACACTTAATATATATTTATTTGGAGGCGCTAGGAGGAAATATATGTGTCTGTAACGTTTAAACTACAAGAATTTGAAGGACCTTTAGATTTACTATTATATCTTATTGAAAAAAATAAAATGAATATATATGACATTGAGATATCTGCTATCACAGATCAATATATGGTTTATTTAGAGGGGTCTAAACATATAGAATTAGAACAGTTGAGCGACTTTATTGTTATGGCATCTCATCTCTTGTGGATCAAATCAAAAATGCTGTTACCTAAGGCTCCTAAATTAGAGGAAGGCGTGGAGGAAGATCCTAGAGAAGAACTTGTGAGAAAACTACTAGAGTACAAAAAGGTTAAATACATTTCTAATCAATTAAGTCAATGTCAGTCTAGTACCGATACCTATTGTTTTAGAAACACTTTAGCTAATATAGATATTCCAAAGCTGACTGTAGATTACGAGACAATCTTAGAGGATCTTACACTTAAGAAACTTTATACAACTTTTGAAGAGCTGCTTAAGCAAAAAGAGTGGGATGACCGCTTAAAAAAGGAAACACCCATCGATTATAATATTTTGAAAAGAGATGTCTATACGATTGAACAAAAAAGCCTATACATAGTTAATCTTATTAAGCTTAAAACGCAGACAACTTTTTATGAAATTTGTTCAAAAGAAATGCCCAAAATAGAATTGATTGTAACATTTATGGCTTTGCTTGAGTTGGTACATAAAAAAAAGATATGTATTGTTCAGGAGGACCCTTTAGGAGATATTGCAGTAACAGGAGGACAAGCAATTGATGAATAAAACAGAACTAGAAAGCATTTTAGAGTCACTGCTTTTTTATTCAGGAGATATTATTCCAGGGAGCAGACTGTGTGAAATATGTGATACAGAAGAAATCAAGATTCATATGGCGATTTATAGATTAAATGAGATTTATGCAGCAACCAACAGCGGTGTTGAAATCATAGAAGTAGATGATGGTTACCAGATGTGTACTGCTGCGAAGCATATGATATACATACAAAAATACAGGCAAAAACCTATAAGAAATATTTTGACTCAGGCACTTATTGAAACTTTAGCTATCATAGCGTATTCGCAGCCAATTACTAGAACACAAATAGAAGATATAAGAGGGGTGCGATGTGAGCATGCCATAAGTAAATTAATAGAATATAAGCTTATTGAAGAGGTGGGAAGATTAAATGTAATCGGAAGGCCTATTTTATTTGGTACAACTCATGATTTCTTAAGACATTTTGGTTTTAAAAATTTAGAAGAATTGCCTAAAATAAAAGAGGAACTGATACAAAAGTTTAAAGAAGAGGTAAGAGAAGAAATGAACTATTATGAAGAAAACAAGGAGGTATAGCCCTATTGTTTATTGAACTTAATGCAGGAAGGATGCATAAAAGATAAGGAAGTGAGGGATGATTTTAGATAGGTACAGGCTACATAAGTACTTATTTATCGTAAAGGAGAGAAATCATGAAACGTTTTATTATCCCTATAAGCTTAAGTCTAACTTTACTCATGCATCAAAATTTACATTCAAGTCCAATCAAAAATAAAATTAATTCTAAAGGGGCTGTTTTAATCGAGCAGGAAAGTAAAAGAGTGCTCTATGAAAAAAATGCTCAAGAGATTTTGCCTATGGCCAGTACAACTAAGATTATGACGTGTATTGTGGCCTTAGAACAAGGGAATTTAGAGGATATTGTCACCGTATCGCAAAGAGCAGCAAGTGCACCAGCTGTTAAACTAAGTCTTAGGACAAATGAAAAACAAAGACTGGGGGATCTATTGTATTCGCTGATGATGGAATCTCATAATGATACTGCTGTTGCAATTGCTGAACATATAGGAGGCACAGTAGAAAATTTTTGTGATATGATGACAGCTAAAGCAAAATCAATAGGGGCTTATCAAACGAGCTTTAAGACTCCTAATGGACTTGATGCCAAGGACCATTATACAAGCGCTTATGATTTGGCATTGATAGGGGCATACGCTCTCCAAAATCCAGAGTTTGTGAAAATTATTACAACTACAAATATTAACATTCCCACTCAAAAAATGTCAGGAAGCAGGCCTCATAGTTTGCAGAACAAAAATCGGTTTATGTATATCTATGAGGGCGCAAATGGGATTAAGACGGGGTTCACCAACAAAGCTGGACATTGTTTTGTAGGAGCCGCCAATAAAGGTGGTATGCAGCTTATTGGCGTAGCTTTAGCTGCAGGGTGGGGAAATCAAGGGAAAACTCAGAAATATAGAGATGTTATAACCCTTATGGATTATGGGTTTAAATATTACAAAAAATATGATCTTGTTTTACCTGCGAAAGATTATGTTCGTATACCTGTAAAAAAAGGTGTGGCAGAGCAGCTGTCTTTAGAATGTAACCAAAAAGTTACCTTACCACTTTCAAAAGAAGAACAGGAAAATACTTATCTTAAGAAGGTAGTGCCAACGTTTATAGAGGCACCTGTACAAAAAGGTACAATTATAGGAAAAGTTGAAGTAATATGTGAAGGAAATACTTTAGCGTCAGCTAACTTAGAAGCGCAAGATGACATAAAAAAGGCAACATTAATAGATTATTTTAGAAAATGGCTTAAATTAAAAGATTAAATTAAAAGGGGGAGAGGCATGAGGCTTCAAAAATATCTTGCTGGCTGCGGGGTAGCATCCAGAAGAGCGTGCGAAGAATATATTTTACAAGGGAAAGTGATGGTTAATGGAACCATTATTAGAGAACTTGGTACAAAAGTAACGGAAGAGGATATTGTAGTCTACGATAATCAAATCATACAGCCTGACAAAGCGTATGTTTATTATGTTTTAAATAAACCAGTAGGTTATATTACCACTGCAAAAGATGAAAAAAACAGACCTACCGTGTTAGATATTATGGAAGATATTGATGAAAGAATATTTCCGGTGGGAAGATTAGACTATAATACTTCAGGACTCATTATTTTGACAAATGATGGGGAATTAACTTATGCGCTGACTCATCCTAAGCACCAGGTAGATAAAACTTATCATGTTAAGGTAAAAGGAAGAGTGGACAGTGTTTCAATAGAAAAACTTCAAACAGGAGTCATAGTTGATGGGCGAAAAACGGCTCCTGCAGCAGTAAAGATTATGGAAAAACGTGAGGTTGCCACAAAACTATCTATAACGATTCATGAAGGCAGAAACAGACAAATAAGAAAAATGTGTGAGGCTGTTGGGCACAGTGTTATTAAATTGATGAGAAATTCAATTGGAGAGATTACACTAGATGGATTACCGATAGGTAGGTATAGAGAACTTACGAAAAAGGAAGTGGCTTATTTAAAAAAAATAGGCGGCATTGAGTAGAATGTGTAAAAATTGATTATTTTTTCTAAAAAGATTATAGAAAATTCATTCTAATATTTGCAGTTCATTTAAAAAATACCTAAAAATAACGCCCTAAATTATATGCTATCACAAAAAACATAACCGGTAAATGAACTATTTTGTAACAATTAATAGGTAGGAATATAAAGAAAATTGTAACAATCGTTAATAATAGACAATATTATCTATTTATCTTGCATATTGCCTTGTAGTTTAGTACAATATAAATGGCGATTTTTGCACTTTGCTTTAAATAATTTTAAATGGAGGGTATCAGATGAGCATGTTAGAAAAATTATCTGAATTAGAATCTCGAAAAGCAGCTATTGCAAATAGTGGCAATGAAGATGCTAAAAAAGCGGCTCTCGCTAAAGGCAAGTTATCAGCGAGAGACAGAATTACAAACTTACTTGACGAAAACAGCTTTGTTGAAATGGGAGCTTTTGTCACAAGCAGAAGTCATTCCTTTAACATGGATGTTCAGGATACTCCAGCTGATGGGGTAGTATCAGGTTATGGTACTATTAACGGCAATCCTGTATACGTTTATAGTCAAGATGCCAGCGTTTTAGGTGGTGCAATTGGTGAAATGCACGCTAAAAAAATTGTAAGAATTTACGATGATGCACTTAAAACGGGTATACCTGTTATTGGGGTACTGGACACTGTAGGTATAAGATTACAAGAATCAGTAGATGCACTAGAAGGATATGGGACAATATTTACTAAAATGACAGAGGCCTCAGGCGTTATCCCTCAAATTGCGGTTGTATTTGGAGATTGTGCCGGAGGAGCGGCGTTTATAACGGGACTTGCAGATTTTGTTTATATGTCATCTAAAAACGCAAGAATGTTTTTAAACAGCCCTAATACTATTGAGGATAAAGCAGCTGCCTTTGATAGTATTGCAACAGCTAAAGTGCATTTTGAAGAAAGTGGACTTGCAACTTTTATCGGGGATAAAGAAGAAGATGTAATAAGTGAAGTAAGAAATCTTGTTACATATTTACCACAAAATAACGCTGCAGATGTGCCTTTTTACAATGTAACAGATGATATTAACAGAGTAGATCCAAATCTTAATCAATTTGATCTTACAGTCAATAAAGTAACAGATATTGTAACTTCTATTGTTGATAATGGAGAATATCTGGAACTTAATGCAAAATACGGTGTAACAGCGATTACAGCTTTTGCACGCATGAATGGAGGAACAGTAGGGGTTATAGCAAATGCTGACACTACTATCGACTATCCGGGTGTTAAAAAAATGACAAACTTTGTTCGGTTATGTGACGCTTTTAATATACCGGTCCTAACATTGACTCATATCAAAGGGTTTACTTCAACAGTTGCAACTGAAAAGTTAGGTATTATTAAAGAGTGCAGCAAGCTTGTCCATGCTTTTGCGGATGCAACAGTACCTAAGGTTAATATTGTCTTAGGCGATGCAGTGGGAAGCAGCTATATAGCTATGAACAGCAAACATATCGGAGCTGATTATGTTTATGCATGGCCAACAGCTAAAGTATCAGCTTTAAATGCAGAGAGTGCAGTAAAAATTATTTATGATGAGGAAATCAAAAAAGCGTCTTTAGCAAGTGAATTGATTGCAGCAAAAACAGCTGAGTATGAAACCATCAACAGCAGTGCTTATGCGGTAGCAGCAAAAGGCTATATCGATGATATTATTGAACCAGCGGCTACAAGAAAAAGAGTAATAGCAGCACTAGAAATGTTATCTTCAAAACAAGTAGATGGTAATTATAAAAAACACCCTACAGTATAAGGCAGGTGGTAATAATGGATTTTAATGCGAATTTTGGTAGGTTTGTAGAGGGATTAAGTACATTTTTAATCGGTGTCAGCATTGTATTTGCTATACTTGTCTTACTTATTTTTATTATTAAAGCAATAAGTAAGGTCGTAGCATCTATCGAAAATACAGGTAAAGGCGCACAAGTAAGTGTGCAGTCAAAACAAGCTGAACCTGTATTAGTAGCTGCGCCCATTATTGAAAAGAAAACGGATGATTTAGAATTAGTTGCAGTTATTACAGCGGTAATAGCAGCGAGTATGGGAACAACAACAGATAAGCTTCAGGTAAGATCCCTAAGAAAAGTTGAACGCAGAACAAGATAAATAAAAATTAAGTGAGAATGATGAGGAGGACTTTAACTATGAAAAAGTTTCAAGTAACTGTTAACGGTAATGCATATGAAGTAGAAGTAGAAGAAATCGGTGGAAGTTTTACACCAGTGGCAGCAGCAGCCCCAGCAGCAATGCCGGCAGCAGCTCCTAAAGCAGCCCCAGCCCCAGTGGCAGTACCAGCTAATGCAACAAAAGTAGGAGCACCTATGCCAGGGAAAATCGTAGGCGTTAAAGTAGCTGTTGGACAAACTGTGAAAGAAGGCGATTTAGTAGCTGTCTTAGAAGCTATGAAAATGGAAAATGAAATTTTTGCACCACAAGGCGGAACAATTGCATCAGTTAATGTAACAACAGGTGCCATGGTTGAAACGAATGACGTTATTGTAACTATTAACTAGTTCCATATCCATATTCTAAAAAGGAGGAACATTGAAAATGAATATAGGCAGTGTATTTGTAGAGTCAATCAGAGATTTTGCACTCGAGTCTGGTTTTGCACAATTAACAGATTGGCGATATGTCGTTATGATTGCAGTGGCATGTTTTTTACTTTATCTTGCTATTGCTAAAGGATTTGAACCTTTGTTACTCGTTCCTATTGCTTTTGGTATGTTGCTAGTCAATTTACCAGGCAATGGAATTCTGGATCATGCTAAAAGTGCTACTGAACCAGGAGGACTTTTATATTATATAAAATATGGTAAAGACTTAGGAATCTATCCGCCGCTCGTTTTTGTTGGTGTTGGGGCGATGACTGACTTTGCACCACTTATTGCAAATCCTAAAAGTTTGCTTTTGGGGGCTGCGGCTCAACTAGGTATCTTTGTAGCCTTCCTTGGAGCGTTACTATTGGGCTTTACACCGAGTGAAGCAGCTTCAATTGGTATTATAGGAGGAGCAGACGGTCCAACCGCTATTTATCTGACCGTTAAATTGGCACCTCATCTTTTAGGATCAATTGCAGTTTCAGCATATTCTTATATGGCGTTAGTACCTGTTATTCAGCCGCCTATCATGAGGGCATTAACAACCAAAGAAGAGCGTATGGTAAAGATGGAGCAATTAAGACCTGTATCACGGGTTGAAAAGATTATATTCCCTATTGCAGTTACGATTATTGTTTCCCTTTTATTACCATCAGCAAGTACATTAATCGGTATGCTTATGTTTGGTAACTTATTAAAAGAAGTAGCAGAAACTAATAGACTTGCTGATGTAGCAAGTAATGCGCTGATGTCTATCATAACGATTTTGTTAGGACTAAGCGTTGGAGCAACAACACAAGCAGATACCTTTTTGAATTTTAAAACATTAGGCATTCTTGTATTAGGACTTACTGCTTTTTGTATAGGAACAGCAGGAGGTGTATTATTAGGGAAAGTGATGTACCATATGAGCGGCAAAAAAGTTAATCCACTTATTGGTGCAGCAGGAGTTTCAGCGGTTCCGATGGCAGCTCGTGTAGCGCAGAAGGTTGGACAGGCAGAAAATCCTTCTAACTTTTTACTCATGCATGCAATGGGGCCAAACGTAGCAGGTGTTATTGGGTCAGCTGTTGCAGCAGGTATATTATTATCACTTTATGGAACAAACTAAAAAGGAGGTTATTAAAATGTCTAATATAAACCCTAGACCAGTTAAAATAACGGATACAACACTTCGTGATGCACACCAATCACTTATTGCTACTAGAATGACAACAGAACAAATTGTTCCAATCGTAGCAAAGATGGATAAAGTCGGCTTCCATGCTTTAGAAGTATGGGGGGGCGCGACATTTGATGCTTCCCTTCGTTTCTTAAAAGAAGATCCATGGGAAAGACTTAGAAAAATCAGAAATGAAGCTAAAAATACAAAACTGCAAATGCTTTTTAGAGGGCAAAACATATTAGGTTACCGCCATTATGCAGATGACGTAGTAGAGTACTTTGTTCAAAAAAGTATTTCAAACGGAATAGATATCATTCGTATCTTTGATGCCTTAAATGATATGCGTAACCTGCAGACAGCTGTTAAAGCAGCTAACAAAGAAAAAGGTCATGCACAAGTTGCTATTTCTTACACAATAAGTGATGTACATACACTTGAATATTATGTAAATTTAGCAAAAGAAATTGAAGAGATGGGCGCTAACTCCATTTGCATCAAAGACATGGCAGGTCTTTTAGTGCCTTACCAAGCAGCAGAGCTTGTAAGTGCATTAAAAGAAGCTGTACCAAGTCTGCCTATTGAACTCCATACGCATTATACAAGTGGTGTAGCAGCCATGACGTATCTTAAGGCGATAGAGGCTGGATGTGATATTATTGATACAGCTATGTCACCACTTTCTATGGGAACTTCACAGCCTGCTACAGAAGTTTTGGTAGCGACCTTTAAAGGAACACCATATGATACAGGTATTGATTCAGAAGCTTTAACTGAAATTACTGAGTATTTCAGACCGATTAGAGAAGAAGCACTTAAGAGCGGTCTTATGAGCACAAAGATGTTAGAAGTAGATATCAATACCCTGCGTTATCAAGTGCCAGGAGGAATGCTTTCAAATCTTGTATCACAGCTCAAACAACAAAATGCAGAAGATAAATATTATGAGGTATTAAAAGAGATTCCAAGAGTACGTGCTGACTTTGGGTATTTACCACTTGTTACACCTACAAGTCAAATTGTTGGAACACAAGCTGTATTTAATGTACTGGCAGGAGAGCGTTACAAAATGGTATCTAAAGAGTCTAAAGGTATTGTAAAAGGTGAGTATGGCAGAACACCCGTTCCTATTTCGGATGAAATTGTTAAAAAAATCATCGGCAATGAAGAGCGTATTACATGTAGACCAGCAGATCTTATTCAGCCAGAACTTGAAAAATTAAAAGCTGAAGCATCTGCTTATGCGCAGCAAGATGAAGATGTTTTATCCTATGCGCTTTTCCCACAAGTTGCGACAGACTTCTTTAAATACAGAGAAGCTCAACAAACAAAAGTGGATCCTAGTCTAGCAGATACAAACAATAAAACTTATCCAGCATAAAAGGGATATAGTGAGGATATAACAGGCTATAACACTGAATGTAAGCTTAAGTTCGGTGTTAGGGCCTGTTTTAATTTTTGATTTATTTTGCCCTTGGGGTATGGTATAATGAATTATTATAGTAATTTTTAATGGAGAGTAGATGAAAGGACATTAATATGAATAAAAATGATTTGATTCATAGAATCAAAAAAAGCATGCCGCAGCTCAGTAAGGGACAAAAACTGATTGCAAATCATGTGTTAGAGCATTATGAAAAAGCAGTGTATTTAACAGCCGCCAAACTAGGGAGTATAGTTGGTGTCAGTGAGTCAACAGTTGTTAGGTTCGCTAATGAACTGGGGTATGATGGCTATCCAAAATTTCAGGAGGCTTTAGAGGAGTTAGTTAAAAGCAGATTGACTGCCATGCAGAGATTAGAAGTCACAACAGACAGAATTGATAACCAACATGTTCTGAAAAGTGTGCTTCAAACAGACGAAGAGCAAATACGTTATACGAGAGAACAAGTAGACGAAGTTGTTTTTGATCAAGCCATTGATAAAATCCTTAAAGCGAAAACCATTTATATATTAGGCGTAAGAAGTAGCGCAGGACTGGCAAACTTTTTAGGATTTTATTTCAATATCATATTTGACAATGTAAAAATTGTAAATACAAGCAGCATTAGTGAGATGTTTGAGATTATTCATCACATAGGTAAAGAGGATGTGATGATTGGTATTAGTTTTCCAAGGTACTCAAAAAGAGTATTAAAAGCTATAGAATTTGCAAAAAGCAAAGAAGCTAGTGTGATTGCTATTACAGATAGCTATCTTTCACCTATGGCTCGTTATTCTGATTACCCGCTCATAGGACGTAGTGAGATGATTTCTTTTGTGGATTCTTTAGTAGCTCCAATGAGTATTATCAATGCGGTTATTGTAGCCATCAGCTTAAAGAAAAAAGATGAAATTGCTGCAAACCTTGAGAATCTAGAAAATATATGGCGGGAGTATGAAGTCTATGATGATTCATATGTTTCACCTAGTCATAGTCATGGAGAAAAAGAAAAATACGATTAATTCAAAGTTTATTTATTAAGAAGGAGACCCTATGAGCATTATAAGTATACGTGGAGCAATCACTACAGAATATAATTCAAAAGAGGAGATATTAGAGGCTTCAAAGGAGATGTTAGAAGCCATTATAGAGGCAAATCATCTGAAAATTGATGATATTATTCAGATTGTTTTTACTGCAACAAAGGATCTAGATGCAGTTTATCCTGCAGTTGCTGCTAGAGCGATAGGGATCACTTCTGCGGCACTTATGTGTGCACAGGAAATGTATGTAGAGGAATCTCTTAATAAGTGCATTAGAGTGGCTGTATTAGTAGAAACTAATGAGTTACATAAAAACAATATAAAACATCAATATTTACGAAAGGCCAGAGTCTTAAGAGCGGATTTAATGGAGTAGAAGGAGATTAAGACAAATGAAAAAGTTTTCAATTGCTATTGATGGCCCTGCTGGGGCAGGCAAGAGTACAATCGCCAAGCGGCTCGCTAAAAAACTGGGATGCACCTATATTGATACAGGGGCTATGTACCGAGCAGTAGGGCTATACTGTATTGAACAGCATGTAGATTACGGTGATGAAAGTAAAGTAAATGATATTATTTTTTCTTTAGAAATAGAGTTGGCTGCGGAAGATGAAAGACAGATTATCTATTTAAACGGCAGGGATGTAAGTCACAAAATTCGTACAGATGAAGTGGCGGCAGCTGCCTCAAAAGTGGCCACCTATAAAGTGGTAAGAGAAGTTTTAGTAAAAGCTCAGAGGTATATGCAAAGTAAAAAGTCAGTGGTGATGGATGGACGGGATATTGGAACTGTGGTTATGCCGGATGCCACATTTAAAATCTTTTTAACAGCTTCGGTGGATGAAAGAGCCAAAAGACGATTTAAAGAATACCGTAAAAAGGGAATGACCGTTTCAATGGAAGAATTGACCAAAGATATTATAGATAGGGATTATCAGGATACTAATCGAAAGATATCTCCGCTAAAAAGAGCGATAGATGCTATTGAGGTGGACACAACAGCCTTAACAATTGATGAGATAGTTGATAAAATTATGGCTTTGACAGAGAAGGCATAATGGATATAAAGGAGTGAATGGGCTTGAAAATTATCCTTGCAAAGACTGCTGGATTTTGTTTTGGCGTAAAAAGAGCTGTGGAAATGGCATTTAAACATCAAGACACATTAAATACTTATACCTTAGGGCCAATTATCCATAATGATACTGTGATTAATCATTTGATTCAAAAGGGCATTAGCCCAATTGACAGTTTAACGGATAAGACAGTTAATACACTGATTATACGTTCACATGGTGTAAAACCTGAAATTTATGAAGAAGTAAAATCTAAGGGGATTCAGCTTGTGGATGCGACCTGTCCTTATGTAAAGAAAATTCACAGGCTTGTACAGGAGCACTACACTAAAGGGTATCGGATTGTTATTGTAGGAAATAAAACACATCCGGAAGTTGAGGGCATCAATGGATGGGCGCATAATGACTGTATTATTATTAAAGATGCGGCGGAACTAGATCCCTTAAATCTAGCCAAGTTAAGTACAAGCTATTTAATAGTAGCCCAAACAACTTATAAAAAAGAGGTTGTAGAGCAAGTTGTTACATGGTTTGATTCGAAAAATTATGACTATGAGTATATTAATACGATTTGCAATGCCACAAAAGAGAGACAGCAGGAAGCGGTAGATATAGCGAAACAGGCTGAATGTATGCTGGTTATAGGCAGTCATTACAGCTCAAATACTCTAAAACTTTATGAGATTAGCAAAGCTTATTGTGCGAATAGCCACTGTATTGCAGATGTAGATGAACTGACCTATGAAATGATTAGGGGCTGTGAAAATGTTGGTATAACTGCTGGAGCATCCACACCAGCATCAGTGATAGATGCAGTCACTCAAAAATTACTAAAAATGAATCAGCAGGGGGCATAACTATGAATTATGAGGAATTCAAAAGCCAAGTGATGGTATTAACGGGCATTAACTTAAGTGCTTACAAAGAAAATCAGATGAAAAGACGTATCGATGCTATCATTAAGAAAAATCAATGTAATAATTATTTAGAGTATACCCGCTTGCTAAAAGCAAACTCGGTCAGTCTTCAGGAATTTGTAACCTATTTGACTATTAATGTGACAGAGTTTTTTAGGAATCCCTCACAATGGGATATTTTAGAACAGCAGATTTTTCCGCTGCTGTTACAGAAAAAACGTACCATTAAAATATGGAGTGCTGCCTGCTCTACCGGTGACGAACCCTACTCACTTGCGATGGTGCTATCAAAATTTATGCCCCTTAGCCAAATTAGTATTATAGCAACGGACCTAGATAAAGATGTTTTAGAAAAAGCCAAACAAGGACAGTACATAGCCCGCAGTATAGCCAATGTTCCTAAAGAGTTTCAAGATAAATTCTTTACTGAGAACAATGGTATTTATACAATTAAATCAAACCTTAAAGATTGTATTACCTTTAAACAGCATAACCTGCTAAGAGACCCTTATCCAGCTAACATGGATTTGATTGTTTGCAGAAATGTACTCATTTATTTTACAGAGGATGCTAAAAAAGAGATTTATACGAATTTTAACAAAGCTTTAATAGATGATGGCATTTTATTTGTAGGTAGTACAGAACAAATTATTATGTGTCAGGAATATGGGTTTGAATCCTATAAAATATTTTTCTACCAAAAAGCAGGACTCAAAAGATAGAGTGCTGCTTTTTGGCATTTACGATACAAGATGACAAATGGAATAAGGGAGGGAATAAAAATAGATACTCAAAAAATATTTTATGAAGACAGCTATATAACAGTATTTACAGCCAAAGTAATTTCTTGCGAAGTTCATGGAGAAGGATATCAATTAAGGCTTAATCAAACTGCTTTTTATCCAGAAGGGGGAGGACAGCCTTTCGACAGAGGAACGATAGGAGAAGCGAAGGTAAGTCATGTTTTTATAAAAGAAGGTATTATTTATCATATCGTCGATAGACATTTTAAAGAAGGCGAGAAGGTAGAGGGCGTAATAGATTTTGAACGACGTTTTGATTTCATGCAGCAGCATAGCGGTGAGCATATTGTTTCAGGACTTATTAAAAAGCTGTATGGCTATCAAAATGTGGGTTTTCATTTAAGCGAAGGGTATATGACGGCAGATCTAAGCGGAGAGCTTACAAAAGAAGAAGTCAAATATGTAGAATACCTGGCTAATGAAGCTGTTTTTAAAAACATTAAGGTAACAGCAGTTTTATATAACCAAGAAGAAATGATAGACAGGGATTATCGTTCTAAAATAGCCATTGAAGGCGCCATAAGATTAGTTACTGTACAAGATTATGATGTATGTGCCTGCTGCGGCACCCATGTAAGGACCACAGGAGAGATTGGAAGCATTAAAATAGTAGGAGCAGACAAGCATAAGGGTGGTATGAGGTTAACGATGTTATGCGGCAGGAGGGCGCTTCAGGACAGCATTAAAAAACAAGATGCCATTACGCGGATTTCCCAATTGCTTTCAGCCAAACCAACGCTCGTGGCAGAGGAAGTTGAAAAGCTGCTAGAGACTCTAGCAGGTCTTAAACAAAAGTTAAATGCACGAACAGATGAACTGTTTGAACTAAAGGCCTCAGCCTATACAGTACAAGAGGAAAAGGTCTTATGTGTGATAGAAGAAGATCTGTCAATCGAAGAAATAAGGAAGATGTGTATGGCGATGACAAAAAAGACTGATAAGATATGTCTTGTGCTGACGCCAGAAGCAGAGGGATTTAAGTATGCATTAGGAGCCAAAGAAGCCGATATAAGGGGACTTTGTAAAGAACTGAATAAGGTCTTTAATGGCCGTGGGGGCGGCGCTAAAGAATTATGCCAAGGCACTTTAACTGGCACAAGCAGAGAGATTATACAGATGATACAAAATCAGTGAAGCAGTAAATAGGCCAATTGCTGTAAGATAAAAGGGACTAATTTTTCATCTGAGAAATACTCAACAAAACGTTCCTCTAAATCATTATACCATAAAGGCGCGTTGGCAGAGGGGGTATAGACTCTTAGAAAATGGGAGTTTTTAGTGACAAAACACTGCTTTGCAGAAACTTTTTGTTTCAAGTTTTTAGGAATAAACTGTGCAATAGATTTATGAACCAGTTCATTTTGACCCGCAATCCAATAATAGTCTTTAGCTGGTAGAAGATATTTTTTAAAAGTGCCACCATGAACTAACACTTTGAGGGTAATCTCACAGGTACCCATAGTCCAAGAAATGTGAGTGTCTTCTAAACGCATAGAAAAGTCTGTGTGAAAAGTCAGAGGATACTGCAATTGTAAAACACTGTAAGGAGGGTTAGCAATCTGTGAGATAACCTTATAAGTACTTAACTGATGCAGGGTGAAATAAGCTTCATACATAGCAGCCAGACTATGAAGTTCATCAGAATTATGAGCGAGAATAAGGACTTGGTAGTTTGGTTGTGAAGTTGTTTCAAAAAGCTTGCCTATCTTAGCTAATTCCTTGCCTGTTACAGTGGTTGTTCTTTGATAACCTAGGAGTGTTTCTAAGGCAGAGCGGTTGCTGCCTGCTTTAGAAAGACATTTTTTCATATCTATAATAAATAGTTTTTTAAAAAGATCATGGGAAAGTTCGTAGGTGCTAAGGCGAGAGAGCAGAAAAGGTACATCAAAGGCTTTACCTGTATAAGTATAAGCTTTCTGATAGCCTGTACAAAATTCTAAAAAGGCTTGAAGCACATCTTTTTCCTGCCCTGCAAGTTCACTTAACCACCGGATACTCTCGCATTGCCCAGTTTTTTTTTGATACATAACGCCAATACATACAATGGCATCATTTGTCTTACTAAGCCCTGTGGTTTCAATATCTAATAAAAAATGGCCATGAGACAAAAAAAAGTGGTCTTTGTCAAAGGTATTTACAAAAGTTTGCATAAAGGCTCCTTCTCATGCTATCTAGACTTTGGAGGAAGTTCTAATAACTGATTGAGACTTAGATCAAGGTGCAATAAATCACAAGCAGCAGTATAGTTTTCATAAACCTCAGAATCAAACGCTAAAGAGTCCTTTAAAATAGCTCTTATCAGCAAATTTTTTGGAGTATGTTCAAGATCTATGAATTCTAATAAAGTGACTTTGTAACCTAAGCTTTCAAGTAGGTTAGCTCTTAGACCATCAGTTACCAGTGCAGCAATCCTCTCCTTAAGTATACCGTATTTGAGTATAGGTTGAAGGGTATTGTTTTGTATTTGAGTATAGGCCTCATGGTGACAGCAAGGAACAGCTAAAATAACTTTTGAATGCCATGAAGCAGCTTTCTCTAGTGCGCTGTCTGTTGCAGTATTGCAAGCATGTAAAGACACAACCATATCAATGGTTTGGTCAGTGGTATACTGTCCAATATCACCGATTTGAAAATGAAGTTGAGTAAAGTTTAGTTTTCTTGCAAGTTCATTGCAGAAAGTAATGACATCTTTTTTTAGGTCAAGACCAATCACCTGAACAGGACGGCCTAAAACAGTATGAAAATAGTGATATAAAGCAAAGGTTAAATAAGATTTGCCGCATCCAAAATCTACAATACGTAAGGACTCTTGAGGAAGAAAAGCAAGGGTATCGGCTACAATTTCTAAATAACGGTTAATTTGCTTATATTTATCGTACTTAGAAGGTTTAACTTGTCCACTTTGATCCATAAGACCAAGGGCCTTCAAAAAGTCATGAGAAGAGGGGGTGTCTAGAATATATTTTTTTTGTCTATTATGAGAAAGAGAAGGGGCAGCTGTTTGAGTAGGCGGTTTGGGTTTAATATGGGTCTCTCCCTTTTTGTTAACAAGTATATGATAATCATGTTCAGTCGTGAAGCACTGAATTTGTTTAAACTGCGTACAATGAGTGAGTATGAAATCACTTGCTTTTTCTAAAGCTATATTTTCATGCAAAGCTTTATTATCCCTGAATAAAGTAAACTGCATACAAAGATCTCCGCCTAAGTCGACATACTTAGCAGATATTTTTTTCAAATCATTAGCTTTTCTTGGGTTACTCCAGATACAGCTTATAAAAGTATGATCAGAAAGGGTTTGATTGATAAGTTCAATAAATTGGTTCATAGTTACGCTCCAAGTGTTTAATTTTCCTTATCATCATACTATGAAAAAAAAAGGTATGCAACAAAATATATACTATAATGATAAAGAAACAGAGGTGAAGGGTGTGTTTGAGAAGGATTACGAAGGCCTGAATAATGACCAAAGAGAAGCTGTACATACAACGGATGAGAATGCCTTAGTCTTAGCACCCGCAGGGACAGGTAAAACAAAGGTTATTGCACTGCGCAGCGTTTATCTTATAAGAGGAAATATTTTGCCGGACAAAATTTTATGTCTTACATTTACCAATAAAGCAGCAAAAGAAATGAAAAATAGAATCTATGGTTATCTTAACGAAGAGGCCAAACTTCTTACAATAAAAACGTTCCATGCATTTTGTTACACGCTTATTAGTCATGAAAAGCAAAATTCACACTTTTCATTTCCATGTACCATTATTGATGAGACCGATAGTGATAGTATTATCAAAAGAATAGTTGAGGAACTCAAATTAAATGATGAAGAACTGTATTACCCTGCGGTCCGTGGATTTATTGAAAACGTCAAGCGGTACAGTTTAACTTTTAGTGCAGAGGAACGCTATAACTATAAAAAAATGAGTGAAGGGTATTTAAAAGAAAAGAGTACGCCAAGAAATCAAAAAACTTCTTTTTTAGTGCAGCATGGGATGAGACTGCTGATAGCTTATCAACGGTATTTAAGAGCTAATAATTGTATTGATTTTATGGATTTGATTGTAGAGACACAGTATCTCTTAGAAATAGAGGGAATTAGGAAGAAGTGGAACAGGAAATATCACTATATTCAAGTTGATGAAATGCAGGATACAAGTGTCAGAGAATACAACATCATTAAGATCCTTGCAAAAGATAATAACCTAGCTATGTTTGGTGATTTTAATCAGACAATCTATGAATGGAGAGGTTCCAATCCTATAGGTATGACAGAGGATTTTAAAAAAGATTTTAGGCCTAGGTCAATTACCCTATTCATTAACTACCGCCAGACGAAGACCCTTTTAGATGCGGCAAATGACTATATTAGAAATAGTCAGCTTTATCCTATTCAGTGTAAGGCAACTTCACAGGTGGAGGGGAGTAAAATAAGTATTTTGCAGGCAGATACAAAGTATCAAGAGATGCGCCTCATAGCACAGTCTATTAAAGACCATCAAGGCAGCACTGACAATATAGCAGTCTTAACCCGGACAAATGATTATGCCAGACAAATAGCTGAAGTGCTTCAAAAGGAACAGATTCGCTGTAGTGTGATAGAAGATACGAAGTTTTTTAGAAAAAAAGAAATTAAAGAGCTCTTAGCTTTTTTTGAATATACCATCAATCCCAGAAATGGACATGCACTTTTTAAACTGTGTCATCATCCTTATTTAAATATGGAAAAGTGGTTATTAGAGCATCTGAACAACACAAAAGAGAGCTATATGTACTTGCATGATTGGTTTGCAGCGGACTCCAAAGATCCGTACAGAGATCTTTTTACAGCCTATGAACATCAGCAATTGGTTATTTTAGATGTGGAATCAACAGGTCTTGATACCACCTGTGATGATATTATACAGATTGCAGCGATACGTTATGGTAAACAAGGGGTTGGTCAAGCACTGGATATTCTGGTGAAACCCACAAGACCTGTAGGGGATTCTTATTTTGTGCATGGACTGACAGATGAAATACTGCAAGAGAAAGGCATGGAACCTCAGGAAGCACTTAAAGAGCTTTTAGGGTTTATGGAAGGTGCAGTAGTAGTAGGGCATAATATTCAGTATGATTTACAGATTATACTGAGCATGCTGAGCCGCTATAAGCTACCAAGGCCCTTAGTTAAAGCGGTATATGATACTTTAGACCTAGCCTATAAAGTTTATCCTAAGCTGGAAAATCATAAATTAAAGACCCTTTCAGAGCTCATTGGGACACAAACTGTACCGGATCACAATGCCATGCAGGATATTTTAGCTACAGGAGAAGTGCTTAACCACTTGCTTGAAGCTATTTATCATAAAACTCAAGCACGACTTGATGCATTGGAGGCGTATTTTAGCTATATAGAAGAGTACAAACATAAAGTCTTGACCATCAGGCAGTTTGTGCTTGAACATACTATGTTAGAAAGCTTAGAGTACTTGATGAATACGTGTGAGTTTAAGCAGTACTATTCTACGCAGGAATTAAAGGCTATAAGAGAACTTTATAGAATCACAAAATTTATTGAAGAAACAGAGGCATCAGTCCAAGATAATATTACACAACTGCTGGCTTATGCAGCCCTGCATTATAGCGAGATAGAGCAGAGTGAACTATTTAAAGATAGAATACCAATTATTACCGTGCATCAAGCCAAAGGCCTAGAGTTTGACCATGTCTATATAGCAGGATGTAATGACAGAGTATTTCCTTTGGGCAGAAGTATAAAAGAAAATCAATTATCAGAAGAGAAGAGGTTGTTTTATGTAGGTATAACAAGAGCCCGCAAACAGCTTTTTCTTTCCCATCATCGTGAAACGGCAAGGAGTATTTTTCTGGATGAAATAAGTGAAGTCTATAAAGATTATAAAAACTATAGTCAAAAGGCCTAAACCAAGTTATAATAGAACGTGTAATACCCATGTGTATTACACAAATGAGACTTCACAGGGAGGATACACAATGAGCGACATGAATGACTTCACACTGGTCACAATGCAAAAACAAAAAAGCATTGCTTTAATTGCCCATGATAACAGAAAACAAGATATTATCGATTGGGTAAAAGTCAACAGAGACCAATTAAGTAAACATTTTTTATGCGGAACAGGAACAACAGCAAGACTGCTTGCAAAAGAAACACAGCTGCCTATTACAGCTTTTAACAGCGGACCATTAGGGGGAGACCAACAGATAGGTTGCCGGATTGTTGAAGGCAATATTGATTTTATGATTTTTTTCTGGGATCCATTATCAGCACAGCCTCACGATCCAGATGTTAAAGCACTTCTTCGTATTGCTGCACTGTATGATATACCGGTAGCAAGTAATCAATCTACAGCAGATTTTCTTATTTCATCACCTTTAATGGATGAGGAATATGACCGAAAAATCATTGATTATGCCAAAAGAATCAAATTAAGAACACAAGCGTTTAATGATAATAATGGATCACTGTAAAACACCACACAAGCAAGACCTATGTGGTGTTTTATTTTGTGTGAAAAATGTTTGGATTTGATGAGGATTATTTATCTTTGAGCAAATCACGGATTTCGGTAAGCAGCTGTTCCTCGCGGTTTACTGGAGTTTCTTTTACAGGAGCAGGAACCTGTTGCTTTTTGAACTTATTAATGGCTTTTATAAATAAAAATATCGAAAAAGCTATGATTAAAAAATCAAGGGTATTTTGGATAAATTGTCCATAGTTTAAGGTCAGCGCAGGTAGATCACCTTTAGGCTCCCTCAAGATGATATTTAAATACTTAAAATCCATGCCGCCCGTCAAGAGACTGATAAGAGGCATAATGATATCATTCACCAACGACGTGACAATTTTTCCAAATGCGCCTCCGATAACAACACCAACGGCTAAATCCATAATATTGCCTTTTACAGCAAATGCTTTAAATTCTTTTAACATAATTGATCCTCCTATATAGTAGTAGTATGAATAGATTAAATGAAGATATAATGATAGTGTAACAGAAAAAAAGACATTGGTGTAGCCTTTAAGGATTATCTATAGTATACATTTCGTAAAATTATTGTTTCGCGAATAGTGTATACTATAAGCAATCATTCTTTTTATTATGCTTTCTCTACTTATATGTAGATGTTCAGTGACAAAAATATATAACCAACACTAACAACAAAAATATAGCAGTACTCTTGAAATATAGCATATATAGTTTTTGTAAATTTGCAGATTTTATTTCATGTTTTATATAGAACTAATAAGGGATCACAAGATAGAGTATATCTTCGATCCCTTATTGGTTAGTATATTGTTCTTACATAACCTAAGCGGCTTTAATATTAAAGTTATCTTATTCATTATTATAAGAATACCATTCTTGCACACTTTCTTCTAAACGAACAGCTTTGAAACCATATGATCTCAGTACCTCTACTGCTTCTACAGATAATAAGCAATAACGGCCACGACAATAAGCAACAATTTCCTGATTTATAGGTAAATTAGCTATATGTTTTTCTAATTCTTCTATAGGAATTGAATTTGCACCAGGAATATGCATTATTTCATACTCTTCTTTTGGTCTTACATCAATTAAAGTAACATTTCCTTTTTTCATTCTTTCACATAAGTCTTTCATTCGTATTTGTTCCATATGGTCTTTATTTGTATAGAGTTCTTCTCTTAGTCTGTGAATTTCTGCAAGACGTTTTTCTGCAAGAATCTGTAGAGATAATATAAAATTCACGACTGTTTTATCAGCCAATTTATAATGAGAATATATTCCCTGTTTTTGATATTCAACAAGTCTTGATTCAAGAA
>JARBTY010000273.1 GCA_029239935.1 Clostridia bacterium
GGCAGTTACAGAAGAAGAAATACTGGAAAATATTCGCTTAGCTAAAGAATTAAACTGCAATTACATGAGACTTGCGCATTACCCTCATACTGGGAGAGTAGCAGAGCTGGCAGATGAACTAGGTGTTATGCTTTGGGAAGAAATCCCTGTTTATTGGGCAATAGATTTTGGAAATGAAAAAACAATGGAAGATGCTGAAAATCAGCTGACGGAGCTGATTAAAAGGGATAAAAATAGAGCCAGCGTAATCATATGGTCTGTGGGCAATGAGAATCCAGACACAGATTTGAGACTTAGCTTTATGAGTAGACTTGCTGTAAAGGCAAAAGCCTTAGACCCAACAAGATTAGTATCAGCGGCATGCCTGGTTAATCATGTGGATCTAAAAATTCAGGATAGACTAGAAGCCTATCTGGACGTGATAGGGGTCAATGAATATTATGGATGGTACGAACCAGACTTTAACAAACTCATTCAGATGCTAAAGAACTCAGAGCCTCAAAAACCTGTTATTATCAGTGAGTTTGGAGGAGATGGCGTAAGTGGACATTATGGCAGTATCGATGAACTCGGCACAGAGACTTGTCAGGAAAATATTTATAAAAACCAAGTAGCTATGTTTGAGGAGACCCCTTATATTAAAGGAACGTCCCCCTGGATACTTTTTGACTTCCGCTGCCCCAGAAGGCATGCAAGATTTCAGAATGGATACAACATTAAAGGACTTCTCTCCGCCGATAAAAAGCATAAAAAACTGGCATTTTATATTATGCAGGAGTTTTACAAAAATAGAAAAATCTAAGACAGAAACATTATAAAAACACCTCCTATATTTTTGACAATAGTCACTAAATATAGGGGGTGTTTTGGATGATAAACAACATCTATAAGTGCTATAATAGATATAAAAATGAGAGAACGGGGGAGAAAAATATGTATCAGCATCATAAAGAGTCTATAGAAAACTTGATTCATTATTTTGAAGAAAATGAGGGTGTTATAGCAGTCATTTTAGGAGGATCTGTTGCAAAGGGGCTGGAGAGGTATGACTCGGATATTGATGCCCTTGTGGTGGTAACGGATGCGGCCTATAAGGATCTTGAGAAAGAAAACCGTTTATCGGAATGTATCTCTGGCAAGTGTACCTATGAAGGCGGTTATTTTGATATCAAATATTGTACTAAGGATTACTTAAAAGCTGTGGCCCAAGGGGGATCGGAGCCTTCACGAAATGCTTATCTAGGAGCAAAATGCCTATACACTAAAGATGAGAGTCTGTTAACGCTTTTAGAAAGCATCCCTGTTTATCAAAGAGGCGAAAAATTAGAAAAACAATTATCATTTTATAGTACGGTTATGCTAAATGACCACTATTTTTGGGGAGCAGCAAAAGAGGATATTTATCTAAAAACCCGTACAGCTTCAGACATTGTATTATTTGGGCTAAGGCTCATCTTAGCAGAAAATGAGGTGCTTTTCCCGTGCCAAAAAAGTTTGCTAAAAACTGTAGAGGCACTGGAGAAAAAGCCAGAGCAGATTGTTAAAAAAGCAGAAATATTCCTGAAGACCCTAGAGGATGAGAAAAAGGATGATTTCATTCAATCAGTTTTAGAATTTTGTACATTTGAACGCCCCAAAGATTATACAAGGGTATTATCTACCTATGTAAATGACAATGAATTATGGTGGTACAAAAATAGACCAGTCCTAGCGGAATGGTAAATACTATGATAATTCTTTCATCATTAAATATTCAGTAACACCACTTTTATATAGGTTTGGGATAACCCCTACTTCAATATAACCACATTTCTCATACAATTGCTTTGCTTTTGGATTAAAATCAGCCACTACAAGAAAAACCTTTGAACTTTGAGCAACCACTTTTTCAAAATAATTTAGTAATTCTTTTCCTATACCAAGATTCCTAAACTTTTCTTTAATTGCAATTATATGTAAATAGGGAAAACCATGGAATGCACCATTACGTATAAACCATATAAAACCTAAGCATAATCCTTTGTTATCCAATGCAACTAAGATTTCTTGTTTTGAAATGCCCTCGCTTATAGCCTGAATAACCTTGTTTTCCTGCGGAAAGTAAACGCTTCCTAACTCTGAATGCTGCAATGCTATTGCACAATCATTGAGATGCTCACATTCTGCTTTTATAATATTATTAATCATGTAATATCTCCTTTTATAATCTTAACTTCCCCAATATAGAGAATGCCAAATAACGTCTCAGTGTTCCCGTCGTTGCTCAACCTGAGATAGCTCTTATCTTAGGTTGAGCAATAAAATAACTATTTGATTAGACGAACCACATAGTTATCTAATCTTTGCTAATTTAATCGTTCTAAAGGAAATGTAACTTTCCAGTTCCCTTTAGTTAGCATTCCAGAAGTTACAAAATATCCGTACAAAGTATAATTTGAAATTTCACTTTGTGGAATATCAAACACATAATTGCTGTAGTCAATTCGGCCTGGTTGTTCGTATTGATTTACAAAGCTAAAAGTATCACTGCAATCTATTTTATTGCCATTACTGTCTTTTAAATAAAAGCATCCATGATTATCTTTATCTAAATTATCTTTAACTGCAGTCTGAATATGAAGATTGCCATCAATGTAACCTATCCCCGTCAAATCAATCCCATCTACGGTAAATTGACTCATAGGCGACGCTGGAACTAAGGCAATTACATTATCGCCCGAATCAATATACTCTTTATATTTGATTCCACCACCTCCAGCAATATTGGATACCTTTTGTGTTTTTTGTTCAACATCAACGGATGAAAGAGATATTGGGATTTCTATATCCTCATATGTTTTTTTATGACTTAGAAATTGACGGACAGTGAATGTTATTTTATCTCCCAAAATATCTTTGTTGCCCCCTTCTTCAATAGTAATTAAAAATGTGGCTATCTTTGTGTTTTCGTCATATCCAACACGTTCGCAGCGAGCTGAACTGTCAAACGGACGATTAATAGAATAGCTGTCAAAAAGATCTGTGGTTTCATCAATGCGTTGTTCTGTTAGATCTTGCATTGTTATATAAATTTCTGCTACATTATCATGAATATAGGCTGATACAACCTCCATTTTTATACCGTTATTCTCATCAGATTTTTGGACAGGCATAAAAAACTGTGCAATAGGTGGAGAAACCCTATACATAAGTTGATATACCGGTTCTGATGCAGCCGCTAAAGATGGCATTGCAAGAGATAAACAAAGACAAATGGATACTAACGCTATGGCAGGCTTATGGAATAAATAGAGTTTATTATCACATTTTCTTTCAAATTTCTTGGCCTCACTAATGGTATCTCGCAGTAAATTTTCATTAGGGATGATTTGTTTATTGAGTTCACCATACTGTTTTCTAAACATAATCTTCCTCCTTCATAAATTTCCTTAGAATGATTCGTGCGCGTGTGAGTTGAGTTCTAATTGTTGAATTCTTTCTATTAAGGGTACGGCTTATTTCTTCAAGTGACATGTTTTCGTAATAGAACAAATGAATGACTTCACGATATCTTAATGGTAATTGTTGCAATTCAGCATATAGATTTACAGTTTCTTCTGTTTCAAACAATATCTCATCTGTAAGTTTCTGTGTTTTTTTCTTGCACGAAGAATTCCAGAAATTATTTGAACAATTAATTGTAACTCGAATTAGCCAAGCCTTTCGATGTTCCTCATCTTGGAATACAGGTTTCTTTTTCACATAGCGAAAAAAAACCTCTTGAAAAACATCATCAGCATCATGTTTTGTTCCTGTGCGAGCAAAGGCA
>JARBTY010000044.1 GCA_029239935.1 Clostridia bacterium
GGAAATGCAGATGAGGCCATCAAAAATGCTAAATATGTAGTTACAAGAAAATATAAAACATCCTGGCAGGAGCATGGCTTTATGGAACCAGAATGCTGCGTGGCCATGCCTGAAGGACCGGATGGGTTACTGATTTATACTACCAGCCAATCTGTCTACGATGTGCAGCGGGAGTGTGCTCAGATGCTGCAGTTACCTCAGGAAAAAGTGCATTGCAGGGCTTCTTTGGTAGGCGGTGGTTTTGGCGGTAAAGAGGATATGTCTGTACAGCAGTATGCAGCCCTTATGGCATGGGTAACAAAAAAACCTGTAAAGGTAAAGTATAGCCGTCAAGAATCTCTTGATTATCATGTTAAGCGCCATCCGATGGAAATGGAGTTTACCACAGCCTGTGATGAAAAGGGTATACTTACTGGCATGAAGGGTATCATCATTGCGGATACTGGAGCCTATGCTTCTTTGGGAGGGCCAGTGCTTCACCGTGCCTGTACCCATGCAGCTGGCCCTTACAATTATCAAAATATTGATATTTTTGGGATGTCAGTTTATACCAACAATGTGGTATCGGGTGCATTTCGTGGTTTTGGTGTAACACAAAGTTGTTTTGCTACAGAGATGAACATCAATTTGCTGGCAGATATGGTGGGGATTGATCCATGGGAATTTCGCCGCCGAAATGCTATTAAGCCTGGGGACGTCTTGCCAAACGGTCAGACAGCTGATGCCAATACCAATATGGCAGCTTGCCTTGATGCCCTAAAAGATGTATTTTATGCCAATCCTTATGCAGGTATTGCTTGTGGTTTCAAAAATTCTGGTACGGGCATGGGCAAGATGGATATTGGACGTGTACTTTTATCTGTAGAAGAGGGGAAGATTCACATTCGTACGTCTGCTTCATGTATGGGGCAGGGAATTGGTCAGATGGTACTTACAGAAATTTGTCATGTTACACAATTAAATCCTAACCTATTTGTTTTTGAAACGGCTGACACCATACGAACGCCCAATTCAGGGACATCTACAGCTTCTCGGCAAACAGTGATGACAGGCGAGGCTGCTCGCAGGACTGGTGAAAAGCTTAAATGTGCTTTAGATAGTGGTAAAACGTTAGAAGAACTTGAAGGCAGGGAATTTTTTGGAGAATACTCCGCTAAAACTGACCCATTAGGGGCCATCAAAGAAAATCCTGTCAGTCATATTTCCTATTCCTATGGGGCACAGGTTATTGTACTCGATGAAGCTGGAAGAATTACTAGGGCTGTATCTGCATTTGATGTAGGCACACCAGTCAATATCCAGTCGGTTGAAGGCCAGATTGAGGGTGGCATGATTATGGGGATTGGCTATGGGGTAACTGAAAAATTTGAATGTGTTGAAGGTTACCCAAAGAGTAAATTCGGTACCATCGGGTTTATGCGGGCAACAGAAATACCTGAGCTTGAAGTTATTCTTTGTGAGCCGAAGGAAGAGGAGAAACTTTCCTATTCTCTGGGGGCGAAGGGGTGTGGTGAATTATGTATGATTCCCACGGCGCCAGCTTGTGCCCATGCTTATTATCGTCTGGATGGAAAATTTCGTCAGAGCCTACCTTTAGAAGACACGCCTTACAGAAAAAACAAGTGAAATTATTAGCGTTTTTAATTTTCTATTTGTCTGAAAGAGAGTTACTGTAAATAGTGCCGTTAAAGACAAAGCTGTATGCCAAGAGCTATTAACCAAATGTAAAGCATAATAAATTTAAAGGTTGTTATCCAAGAACAAGTGGTTGCCAAAACACTATTTAGTACAGGATATTGCCCTAGCATATGTAAAAGCAATATATTTTCAAATATATCAAATAACGCCCTCAGTATGCAGGCCATGTAGAGAATGATTTTGATAGACGATGAGACCCGTAAGGCATCTGAAAGTGATATCATGGTCATTAAGAAAAATACAATAAAGATAAAATCCAACATAAGAAACCTTTGATAGGCCATCCTGCCACCCACTTCGATTTGCTCAAAGGTTTGCTTTATGATTTCTTTGTTGTAATGAAACCGCATGTCGAGCAGGCGAAAATTGGGTTCAAATTTTTGAATACCACGTATACCGTGGTTAGTCCTATACATGATTAAAAGGCAGATGACGAATCCTAATACACCAATCATTTTTATTATGTTTATCAAAATGAACTCCCTTTCACTATTAAAATTTAAACCGCTACGCTTGTAGCGGTTTGTTTTACTTAGTATAATATCCTATAGAGAAAGAAGCAATAAGTGGCAAGCAAGTGCTACAAATACAATGTTTTTGTGGCATTTTAATTGAAGGAGGAATAGAAATGCTTCAAAGCACTAATCCGACAGCCCAGAGGTCACAACAGTGGATCATTCAAGCGTTACTGGCATTGATGGAGAAAAAAGAATATGACAAAATCAGTGTCTCTGAAATTTGCCGTAAAGCCCAGCTTGATCGCCGTACTTTTTACCGGAATTTTAATTCAAAGCAAGATGTATTGGAAGAGTATATGAGATTTCTTGGCGAAGAATATATGGAGCTATACAAAACGGCTAAGAAGCCAGATAATTATACTGCAGCAAAAATTTTTTTTGAATTTTGGAGTCAACATTTATATTTTATTAAAAACATAAAAAAATGTGGATTAAGTGCTTTTGTTTTCGATAAATTTGAGAAATTTACTAAAGAACATACTGAATTACTTATTGGGAAGGATAACTTAAAAGTACCACTGGACTATGTATTTGCCTATAGAATTGGAGGTTTTTGGAATGCCATGTTGGTATGGGCAACTGGTGAGAAGTCGTTATCGCCCCACGAAATGGCCTTAATTATTTCACAAATAGAGTAAAAATAGGTTTTGTTAATGAACCTTATACAGATGAAATGGACTATGGTGAAGGCGGCGATTTTAAATTTGATGTTATATTTTAGAAAAGAGCAACAGCTTGGAGATTAGTGTTAATAACTGATTGAAGTGAAAAATAATTGAAATCATATCGTCCGTAACTGTATAGACAGTTACGGATTTTCTATTTAAACGAGAAAAATTTATAGAAAAGCTATAAGAGTGATAGCCTATTTAGCAACAAGTTTGGTGGTGGATCGATTTTCAAGGGATTTAAGTCAACATAATGACGCAAACGATTTACAAATTTCCTATTGCAAAGGAAAAAAAAATTCTGTATGATATAATCCATAGTAAACATATAGAAATAATATGAAATTAACAAACTGATCATAAAAAATGAAGGGGATGTGAGGTAAACGGATAGCTTACCTTCACGGGGTTGTTTTCTATATTATAGAAAAATTAAAAGAAAAGAGGAATGATGTATGAAGAACAAATCTTTGTTTGTAAAAAAGCTTTGGAGGATAACGGGGTGTCTTGTTATCACCGCTAGCTTGTTTGTCGGCTGTGCCGGTAAAGAGGATGCTCCTGCAAGTTCTGCTGGGGCGGCAGCCAAAGTCGAACTCATCAATGTATCTTATGACCCAACCCGCGAATTTTATGAACAGTACAATAAGATTTTTCAGGCTTATTGGGAACAGGAACAGGGGCAGCAGGTTGAGATTACACAGTCTCATGGCGGCTCAGGTAAGCAGGCACGGTCTGTTTTAGAAGGAAATGAGGCAGATGTAGTGACATTGGCCCTTGAGGGGGACGTAGATGAACTGCGTAAAGCTGGTTTAATTGAGGAAGGGTGGGTTCAGAAATTGCCAAAGAGCAGTTCGCCTTATACCTCTACTATTGTTTTTTTGGTTCGAAAAGGCAATCCTAAAAATATTAGCGATTGGTCTGACATTGTGGAGCCAGGTATTGAAGTGATTACGCCAGATCCTAAAAGTTCTGGTGGCGCCAGATGGAATTTTCTTGCAGCTTGGGCTTTTGCTGACAAGATAAATAATGGGGATGAAGAGAAAAATAAAGCATTTATGAAAGCACTCTATTCAAATGTGACCGTACTGGATTCAGGCGCCCGCGGTGCAACGACTACTTTTGTTGAAAATGGTCAAGGTGATGTGCTTCTGGCATGGGAGAATGAAGCCTTTCTTTCAATCAAAGAACATCCAGATGATTTTGAGATTATAACACCAAGTTTAAGTATTTTAGCACAGCCCTCTGTAGCGGTTGTTGATGAAAATGCTAAAAAGCATGGGACAGAAGAAGTCTCTAAAGCTTATCTTGAATACCTTTATTCTGAAGAGGCACAACGCCTAGAAGGGAAAAATTATTACCGTCCTTCTGATCCAGAGATATTAAAAGAATTTGGCGATTTATTTGATTTAAATGTTATATTGGTCAATATTGATGACGATTTCGGAGGTTGGGCTGCTGCTGCTGATAAATTCTTTGTAGATGGGGCTATTTTTGACCAAATTTATAGCAGATAGCTTTTTTATCCTATAAGACAATAAACTTAAGCATGTTTGTGAAAAATAATCATGAGGAGATAAGTAAATGGTCAAACTGAAAAGAAATATTAAATCAAATAAAAACAGAGTGATTCCAGGCTTTGGCCTTTCTATGGGGATTACAATTACAATGCTGAGTTTTATTGTGCTTATCCCGCTGTGTTCCATACTGCTTACACTTTCAGATTCAACTTTTACTGAAATCTGGAAAAACATTACAGATAAGCAGACAGTGGCTACATATAAGATAAGTCTTTCCTGTGCGCTGATTGCTGCACTGGTTAATGTCTTTTTTGGCATCCTTTTAGCTTGGATTTTAAATCGTTACCAGTTTCCTTTTAAGAGCTTAATAGATGGTTTAATAGAGTTACCATTTGCCCTGCCTACTGCGGTGGCAGGCGTGGCTCTTACCACCTTATATTCTGATAAAGGGTGGATTGGGGGTTTGTTTGATAAAATGAATATAAAAATTTCTTATACACCTATTGGAATCACCATTGCAATGATCTTTATTGGGATTCCCTTTGTGGTACGGTCTATTCAACCCGTGTTAGAAAAGCTGGATCCACAATTTGAAGAGGCAGCAGAGGTACTGGGTGCTAGCAGATTTCAGATATTTTATAAAATTATTTTACCAGAAATTTTACCAGCTACTTTAACGGGGTTTGGCCTGGCCTTTGCAAGGTCCATTGGTGAATATGGCAGCGTGGTGTTTATTGCAGGGAATATTCCTTATGAAACACAGATTACGCCTTTAATGATCATGAATAAGCTTGAGCAGTTTAATTACGCGGCAGCAACTTCTATTGCATTAGTTATGATTGTATTTGCATTCATTATACTATTTGGATTAAATATTTTGCAGGCCAAAATCAATAAAGTAGCAAGGGGGTAATGAATTTGAAAGATAAAATTGTAAAAAATCTGCTTATTTTTTCAGGTATTGCCTTTTTGAGTATCATGCTCATATTGCCCCTTGGTACTGTGCTTATCTATGCCCTTCGGCAAGGATGGGATACGTTTATGGCAGCCGTAACAGATGAATATGCTGTTAAGGCCATAAGGCTGACCCTTCTGGCTACAGGGATTGCAGTAGTCATCAATACGGTTTTTGGAGTTTTTGCAGCCTGGACGATTACAAAATTTCGTTTTAAGGGCAAGCAGGCATTGACGACTTTGATTGACATTCCTTTTTCCATATCACCTATTATAGCAGGTCTTGTATTTATCCTTGTTTTTGGACGCATTGGCTGGGCCTATCCGTTTTTAGAGGTGTGGGATATAAAAATTGTATTTGCTGTACCAGGTATTGTGCTGGCTACGATTTTTGTTACCTTTCCCTTCGTATCACGGGAACTTATTCCTCTTATGCAGGCGCAGGGGACAGATGAGGAAGAAGCTGCAGCATTAATGGGTGCAAGTGGATTTCGAATTTTCCGCAAGATTACTTTTCCTCATATTAAATGGGGACTACTGTATGGTGTCATTTTATGTACTGCACGGGCACTGGGTGAGTTTGGTGCGGTATCTGTTGTATCTGGGCATTTGAGAGGGAAAACCAATACGCTGCCGCTTCATGTAGAAATTTTATTTAATGAATTTAAGCTTACGGCGGCCTTTGCCGTCTCATCTATATTAGTGGTCATAGCAGTCATTATTCTGATTCTGCGTTTTATTGTTGAGCAACGTGTCAAGAAAAAAGAGGGGTGTTAAGATGTATGTAGAACTCAAAAATATTAATAAAAAGTTTGCAGACTATCAGGCGTCGAATGATGTCAGTTTCTCAATTCAAAAGGGGAAAATGGTAGGGCTTCTGGGGCCTTCAGGAAGTGGAAAAACAACCATTTTGCGTATGATCGCAGGTCTTGAAAAGCCGGACTCTGGTGACATTTATGTCAATAATGAACGCATCAATGATTTGCCAGCCAGCCAAAGGGGTATAGGTTTTGTGTTTCAAAATTATGCGCTCTTTCGTTATATGACAGTAGCAGATAATATTGCTTTTGGTCTTGAAGTGCAAAAGAAGGACAAAGAATATATTCGTCAGCGCGTAACTGAACTTGTAAGACTGACTCAGCTTGAGGGCTTAGAAAAACGCTATCCTCATCAACTTTCAGGAGGACAAAGACAGCGGGTTGCTTTTGCCCGGGCACTGGCACCCAATCCCCATCTGCTGCTTCTGGATGAGCCTTTTGCAGCCATTGATGCAAAGGTTCGCAAGGAGCTGCGCACCTGGCTTAGAGAAACCATCAATAGGGTGGGGATCACTAGTATCTTTGTTACCCATGACCAGGAAGAAGCTGTTGAGATTGCAGATGAGATTATTATCACCAATCGTGGGCGCATCGAGCAAATCGGTACGCCGGTTGAAATTTATAAAAATCCATCATCACCTTTTGCTGCAAGGTTTATTGGAGAATCTTTAACCATTGAGAATTATGAGGAATTAAATGGATTTGAGCGCAATCAAAAGTACAGTTGTGCAGTCATACGTCCTGAATTTGTCAACGTTTCTAAAGCTGATCGGGTCGTTTATCCCCATGCTTCGCAAGAGGGGGTTGTTGAGGGGATTTTCTTTAGAGGAACCAATTTTGAATTATACATTAAAGTGGGTGGTAAAAGGATTATTGCCTATCGCTTACTGGAGGATGAAATTCTAAAAGAGGGAGAGAAGGTCAGTGTTCTCATCTATCGTCTCTACCTTTATAATGATGAGGAAGTTTTGCTTGTGGAAAATGCAGCGTTAAAAGGTGATAATACCATTGTTATATAATAATAAAAAATGCAGCTATACGCGAGCTGCATCAAAATGAGGGTTCCCCAAAGTTACAGAATGATTTTGGGGAACCCTCGTTTTAATAGGAGTTAAGTGATAAGGGGATTTTTACTAACACTTTCTCGAATCATAAGTTTGGTGGGTAAAAAAATCTTCATTGGCAGTTTGTGACGATTATTAATACGGTCTATGAGTGTTTGAACCGCTACATTCCCCAGTTCTACAATAGGCATTTCTACAGTAGTCAACATAGGAGAAACATAGGCTGATAACTCAATATTATCCATACTGATGACAGAAAGCTGCTTAGGAATTTGAAGGCCCTCTTCTCTAAACCTGCGCATTGCGGCAATAGCTGTAATATCGGCAGCGCAAAGTACAGCTGTTGGCAGAGGCTGTGCTTGTTTAATTAATTGATCTGCTCCCATATAGCCGCCGTCACCATTTTGAGGACATAGAGAGATTAAATTTGCATCATGGTCCAGGCTATGTTTAATCACCATATCCGAAAAAGCCTGATAACGGACTTCGTTGGTAGATTCACCAAGATAGGCGATACGCTTGTGTCCTTTAAGAACCAGATGCTCCAGAGCAATTTGAGTGGCATTGTAACCATCGCAGATCACCTGATCCCATTCACAGTCCATCACGTTGCGTCCTACATATATTTTGTTGCGATAGTGAGTGTCGATATAATGCATTGCCTCAGGACTAAAACGTCCTATCACAATGGCTCCATTAGCTTTTGGGATATTTTCATCAAGCTGTGAATCCATATTATGTATATCAAAAATGGAATAGGTATGTGATATACAGCAACCCAGGTTAAGTGCCTGTTGCTCTGCTGATCGGGCAACTTGTGCGAAAAAAGGATTATCATCTAAAGTTTTGGTTCTACCCAGGATACAGACTAAAGTATAAGCATTTTTAGAAGCCAAGGGGTTTTGCTTCATTTTAAGTGCACGGGCGCTTTGATTAGGAACATAACCAGTTTCCTTGATGATTGCCCAAACTTTTTCTCTTACTGCTTTTCGCGCAAAACTATCATCGGGAGAATTAATGATGCGCGAAACAGTAGAAACCGATACATCTGCAAGTGCTGCAATTTCTTTCAGTGTCATCCATATATCCTCTTTTCTATATCTTAGTATTTAGATATGTTTAGTATATATTACAGCTAACTTTTAATTTTTGCAAGTAAAATCGTTGGATTATAGAAGACTTACAAGTCAAACGTTTGCGTAAATTGCGCTGGATTTTCCTCTGGAAGGAGATTATACTATACTAAAAATATAAGATAAGCAGGGATTAAAATGTTTCTTAAAACAAAACGTATGACTACAGACTTTTTAATTATCGGTGGCGGCACAGCAGGATGTTATGCCGCACTCACTTTTTGTGAACACTCAGATGGCGAGGTATTGATCACAGAAAAAGCCCACATTAAACGAAGTGGATGTCTCGCGGCGGGAGTTAATGCAATCAATGCTTATATTGTTCCAGGAAAAACGCCACAGGATTATGTGGACTATGCACAAGCTGATGCTTCTCAGATTGTGAGGAAGGATTTACTGCTTACGATGTCAGAAGGGCTTAATCGTACTGTTGAAAAGCTTGAAAGATTGGGACTTACTATTTTAAAAGATGAAGAGGGCAAATATGTCACCCGAGGAAACCGCAATATCAAAATAAACGGCGAAAACATTAAACCCATCTTAGCTCAGGCTGTTTCTTCAAATCCTCAAATTACAGTTTTAAACCGTATCAATATGTTTGAGTATATTGTAGAAGATAATCGTATCATGGGGGCCTATGGCATTGGCGTAGATGAACCCATATTATACATTATTTCAGCAAAGGCTGTGTTGTGTGCTACAGGTGGAGCGGCAGGGCTATATAAGCCAAATCACCCAGGGCTTTCAAGACACAAAATGTGGTATCCGCCTTTTAACACAGGGGCAGGTTATGCCATGGGTATTCGTTCAGGCGCGGAGATGACCACCTTTGAAATGCGGTTTATAGCCCTGAGATGTAAAGATACCATTGCGCCTACAGGAACGCTGGCCCAGGGAGTGGGGGCCAAACAAATTAATGGAGAGGGTGTGGTCTATGAACAGAAATATGGCCTTACCACTTCTCAGAGGGTTCATGGAACTGTGACTGAAAATCTGGAGGGACGAGGGCCTTGTTATCTTCGGACGCTAGGCATTACTAAAGCACAAGATGAAGATTTACAAAAAGCCTATTTGAATATGGCACCTAGTCAAACTTTGAGATGGTTGGAGAGCGGCTTAACGCCTAGTGTACAAAATGTAGAAATCGAGGGAACAGAACCCTATATTGTAGGCGGGCATACTGCCAGTGGGTACTGGGTAGATGTGAATCGAGAGACAACGATTAAAGGGTTGTTTGCGGCAGGAGATGTGGCAGGGGGCTGTCCTCAAAAATATGTTACTGGTGCTTTTGTAGAAGGAGAAATAGCGGCAAAAGCAGCAATGCAATATATAGTAGATGACACAGGGACAAAACTTAAGCTCAGTTCCATAGAGGATAAGCAAATAGAAGACAAAAAGCAGTGGCTTGAAAGTTATCTCAATAGAGAAGCTGCAACGACAACAAGTAATGAAATAGAAGAGAGAATGCAAGACATTATGGACGAATACGCTGGAGGGATTAGTAAAGCCTATCGTTATGATGAAGTTTCCCTCAAAAAAGCTGCTTCTAAAATCCGAAAGCTGGAGCGTAAGCTGGATTCACTATCTGCTGAAAACATGCAGGAATTGGTCTATATTTTAGAACTTCAGGAGCGATTAACCTTATGCAAATCCCTCATTGCTCACATGAGAGCCCGCAAAGAAACCCGTTGGCATGCGTTTGGGGAGCATTTAGATTATCCGCAAACAGGCAGTGAGTGGCTAAAGTTTGTTAACTCTAAACAGGATAAGGCAGGAAGGCTCCGTATTATTTACCGTGAACTGGATAAGGGAGGAGATAGACTATGAGTATTAAGATTTTACCAGAAAGTTGTATTGGGTGCGGCAAGTGTGCGGTTGTCTGTCCAGGTTCTCTGATTGAGTTAAAGGGCTGTAAAGCACATATAAAATATGCTGAACGCTGTTGGGGATGTACTTCTTGTATTAAAGAATGCCAAAGTGAAGCTATTTCTTTCTATCTTGGAAAAGATATGGGCGGCATGGGCGGCAGTATGACAGTTCGGCAAGAAGGGAACTTACTTCATTGGACTGTCAAGAAACCGGATGGGGACGAGCAAAGGATTACTGTAGATGGCCAGGACTCTAATAAGTATTAGAAAGTAGTCTTTGATTCAGAAAAAAATTGAGCATGCTAAAAGGAGTGAAAATGAGTGACGCATTTAGATAAATTAGAAGCTGAAGCAATTTATATTTTCAGGGAGGTAGCAGCAGAATGTGAAAGGCCAGTTATGCTGTATTCCATTGGTAAAGATTCCTCAGTCATGTTACATCTTGCCATGAAAGCTTTTTATCCTGAAAAACCACCTTTTCCATTTTTACATATTGATACCAATTGGAAATTTAAAGAGATGATAGACTTTCGGGACAGGCGGGCAGAAGAATTAGGTATCACTATGCTGGTTCATCGCAATGAAGAAGCCATTGCCCAGGGAATTAACCCTTTTGACCATGGCGCCGCTTATACAGACATTATGAAGACACAGGCCCTCAAAGAAGCACTGACAAAATATCAGTTTACGGCAGCTTTTGGCGGGGGACGCAGGGATGAAGAGAAATCCCGTGCCAAAGAAAGGATTTTTTCCTTTCGTAATGAACATCATGCCTGGGATCCCAAAAATCAGCGTCCTGAGATGTGGAAACTCTATAACACCCAGTTATATAAAGGCGAGAGTATCCGGGTATTTCCAATCTCTAATTGGACAGAGAAAGACATTTGGCAATATATTCAGAGGGAAGAAATCGATATTGTACCTCTTTATTTTGCAAAAGAACGTCCTGTCGTTTATCGTGATGGGAATATCATCATGGTTGATGATGAGAGGATAAGATTGATGCCAGGAGAAACACCAGAAATCAAAAAAGTGCGTTTCCGTACATTAGGCTGCTACCCACTTACTGGTGGGGTGGAGTCAGGCGCAGATACATTAGATACGGTGATTGGCGAAACGCTCGCAGCGGCTACAAGCGAACGAACCAGTCGTATCATTGATAATGAAGCTGCCGGCAGTATGGAACGTCGTAAGAGGGAGGGGTATTTCTAATGAATAGGGACAGAGCAGAAAACGGACTTTTGAAATTTATTACCTGTGGCAGCGTAGATGATGGAAAATCTACTTTAATCGGACACATTTTATATGACTCTAAACTTTTATACGCTGATCAGGAGCAAGCTCTTATTTTAGACAGTCAAGTAGGCAGCAGAGGCGGAGCAATTGATTATTCACTGTTACTAGACGGCTTGATGGCTGAGCGGGAACAAGGGATTACTATTGATGTGGCTTATCGATATTTTACAACCGATGCCCGAAGCTTTATTGTAGCAGATACACCAGGGCATGAAGAATACACCCGTAATATGGCTGTAGGCGCATCTTTTGCCGATCTGGCAGTCATCCTTCTCAATGCCTCTCAAGGGGTACTGCTACAGACTAGGCGTCATGTGAGGATTTGTGGGTTGATGGGAATCAAATATTTTATCTTTGCCATCAATAAGATGGATCTGGTGGGCTATAAAAAGGAACGATTTGATGAAATCTGTATTGAAATATCTGAGTTGTGTAAAGAATTATCTCTCGAAAATGTGACGATTATCCCTGTATCAGCAACTGAGGGAGACAATGTAACAAAATCATCTGCCAATATGCCATGGTATCAAGGAGAGACCCTTCTTAAGCATCTAGAAAGTGTGGATATTGCTGGGAGTACGCCTGAGCCAGGTTTTTATATGCCTGTACAGCGTGTGTGTCGCCCGAATCATACTTTTCGAGGTTTTCAGGGACAGATTGAAGCAGGCTGCATCCATGTAGGCGATGAAATCACTGCTTTACCCAGTGGGGAAACGGCGGTAGTGAAAAGCATACATATTATGGAAAAAACTGTTGTTTCAGGAAATCTTGGTCAACCTGTTACCATACAATTAGATCGGGAAGTAGATGTTTCGCGGGGGTGTGTGCTGGCTAAAGAGGCGCACCTTAAGGTAGGAAAGGAGTTTCAGGCATTTTTATTGTGGATGGCTGACAGTCCGCTTAGTGTGGGACGGGAATACTGGATTAAAATTGGTACGAAAGTACATTCCTGCACTGTAAAAAATGTACAATACAAAGTAGATATTAATAGCGGAGAGCCTATTAAAGCACAAGATTTAAGCAAAAATGAAATAGCTTTATGTGATATCACAGTCCCACTGGACATTACCTTTGCGGAATTCGCTTTGCATAAGTCACTGGGCGAATTAATTTTAATTGACAGAGTTTCTCATGCTACATCTGCCTGTGGTGTTATTAAGAAGGCAAATGACAAAAAGGCAGGTAGTACATGGGGATCTGCTCATCAAGGTGAATCAGCGGAAGATGCATATCCAAAATATAAAGCAGGGGCAGAAAAAATGCATCGTTCTGACCGTACTAACGCCATTCATATGGAGATTATTACTTTGGCAGAAAAGATCATTGCATTAAGCTTAGAAGGTACTGAAGACAATCTAGATTCAAATTGTCTGGATGCTTTTACTCAGGCAAAGGATGAAGCATGGGGCATTAAGCAAAGATGCAAAACAGAACTCATAGAACACATGAAGTTAGGTAAATATTAATTTAAAAAGATTTTCTATTGACTAATCAACAACTCACTGGATAAGTATAATAATACAAAGAAGTATTCGAGTCACGATATGTTCTTGTATAAGCTCATTAATAGAGTTTGGTTTCTGGTTTTATAATAGTTCTTGACATGAAACCTTATGGTGTCATATAATTTATATGGAACCATAAGGTTTCATTTTTAACTTTAAAAGGAGAGTAAAAACATGGAAAGTAATCGAAAAAGATTGCCAGATATTTTTCGTTCTATCAGAATCGATGCTGATATACAAAAAGTTTGGCAAGCTGTTTCAACAGCGGAAGGTTTATCAAATTGGTTAATGCCATGTACACTTAAAGCAGAACTTGGTAATTGCTTTACCTTTAAACGAGAGCCTATGGGTGAGTGGGACGGCACAATTCAATGTGTGGTCAAAGAGTTAGAACCTCCCTATAAACTGGGATTTACATGGTGTGGCAATGGCCTAGAACATTATGTATCTTTTCAGCTAAAACCGGATAATGATAGTACACAATTTATTTTAATCCATTCTGGCTGGCTTGAAGGTACAGAACAGATTCGTGACATAATGTATGATGGCTGGGGCTATATTATGGACGACTTTAAGCAATCACAAGAGGCAGGTGATAAGCCTAATGAAAAGCCGGGAACAAAATGATGTCTTTTTTGCAATTGCCGACCCAACCCGCAGAACTATATTAGATATGCTAACTTGTGGTAATTTGGCACTTAAAGACATTTCAAGCCAATTTCCAATTACACGAACAGCGGTATCAAAACACTTGAAAATCTTAGAAGAAGCGGATTTAATTGGATCAAAAAAGATTGGAAGGGAAACAATTTATCAAATATCTCCCAAACCGCTAAGTGAGATACATGATTGGATTAAAACTTATTCAGAGTTTTGGGATAAGAAACTTAGTAATTTGAAAAATTTTGTTGAAAATAATGAATTATAAATTGAAAAGATAAAGGAGAATAATGATTTATGAATGAGGGACAAGCATTATTTAATGATTTTTTTATTGAGCGAGTAAAAGAGGATAAAAAGGAAGAAGCCAAATTGCTTCTGGAGGATAGTTTTGCAAGACAGGCCGCAGGGACATTTGATAAGGCCTATTTTCAAGAAATAATGCCTAAGTTTTTTGCAATACTAAAACCTGAAGCAGTAGAAGAAGTTAAAGCAGCGATGGACCACTTTGCATCGAGGCTATAACGTAAAAGAAACTATAGAATAGATTATCAAATGAATTAAAAAAAACTTGGTATTGAGCTTGTATGGAAATTGTAAAATATTTAATGTTGACTAATCTTTGAATTAATTGGTTTCCAGACTGTGGTTTTTTTTCTCTTCTTGTAATACTTTTTTTTAGGTTTATAATTATTTATAGGAAGGCAAATCAAAGAAAAGGAGAAAAACATGGAAAATTTCACATTTTATAGTCCCACCTATTTTATTTTTGGGAAGGAAGAAGAAAATAAGAGCGGGACCTATGTCAAACGATTTGGTGGAAGTAAAGTTCTCATACATTATGGCGGGGGTTCAGTAGTACGCTCTGGGCTTTTGGATAGAGTAAAAGATTCTTTAAAGAAAGAGGGCTTGGAGTTTGTTGAACTTGGAGGAGTAAAACCAAATCCAAGAAGTGGACTTGTCTATGAAGGCATTGAATTATGCCGAAAAGAAGAAGTCGATTTTGTGCTTGCTGTGGGTGGAGGAAGTACCATTGATTCTGCAAAGGCCATTGCTGCAGGTGCTGTTTATGAGGGGGATTTCTGGGATTATTATCAAGGGAAAGTTATAGATAAAGCACTTCCTATAGGAACAATTTTAACCATTTCAGCAGCAGGAAGCGAAGGGTCTCCGGACTCGGTCATCACAAATGAAGAGGGAATGTATAAGCGTGGGGCAAGTGGTGAAGCGCTTAGGCCCGCATTTTCTATTTTAAATCCTGCTTTAACTCAAACACTGCCAACCTTTCAAATTGCTTGTGGCATTACGGACATAATGGCCCATTTATTTGAAAGGTATTTTACCACGACTAAAGAAGTGGAGGTCACTGATCGAATGATTGAAGGCTTATTGCTGACAATGGTTCATGAGGCGCCACGGGTAATACAAGACCCTAATAACTATGAAGCCCAGGCAAATATTATGTGGGCAGGAATGATGGCACATAATAATTCCTGCGGAGTAGGCAGAGCTCAGGATTGGGCAAGCCATGATATTGAACATGAGCTTTCTGCACTTTATGATTGTGCCCATGGAGCTGGGCTGGCAGTTGTGTTTCCGGCGTGGATGACCTATAACATGAAGCATGATGTTAACCGGTTTGCGCAACTTGCTGTTCGCGTATGGGGATGCCAAATGGATTTTGAACACCCTGAAAATACAGCTCAAGCGGGAATTACAGCACTGAAACAATTTTTAAAATCTATAGGCATGCCTTCCAACTTTTCTGAACTTGGAGCAAAAGAAGAAGATATTGAAAAAATGGCACATATTGCATGCTTTGGAGATGTACGTGAAGGGTTTATAGGTGGTTTTGTTAAATTAAATGAAAATGACGTGGCTAATATTTACAGACTCATGTTATAAAGCGTATGTATGAGGGGCAAAGTTTTTAGGCCAAATTAAGATGGCCTAAAGCTTTGTCTCTTTTTTATCTAGGCCAAGAATAGATGCACTGGGTACTATAGTAACGGACTAGCCTTTCCGCAGCAGAACAAGTTGAGCCTGTGGAGCGCCCTTGTGCATGCAATATATAATAGTTTTTTATCATCTTCACTGTGATAATTTTCAGTATTGGTGTCACATATTAAAACAGCATCAAACTCAAGCCCTTTAGACATATAGACAGGTATAATAAATACCCCATGTAAATCTGCAATCTGCTGTGCTCTCATTTTTTATTAATTGAATATCTATTTTGTCTTTTAAAAACTCAAACAGGGAAAGGGCATTTTTTTCGGTTTTACAGATGAGGCCGACTGACTGGTAGCCTTTTTCTAAACAGAATTTGACTTCCGAAATAATCCTATCGTTAAGAGCTAATTGGCTATCAGAAGCATAGACTTGTGGTTCATCCCCTTTTCTGTTGAAGCTCTTTATTTTTGCACTTTGATCAATAAATTTCGAACTATAAATTAAAATTTCATTCGTACAACGAAAACTTTTATCCATTGTAACAAGGGATGATTTTTTCTTATTTAAAATTTTTCTGATTTGTTCGTAGAGTGATAAATCCTCTTTTTTTTCAAGGGTTTGGTTGATATCACCTAAAATCGTAAATTTAGAGTTCGGGAACAGTAAATTGAATAGCTCATAATGGAGGGGATAATAATCTTGAGCTTCATCAATGACGACCTGTTTTATGTTTTTGTAATCATCGGCTCCATTTATTTTTAAGTTTAAAAAAGCTAGTACAATGGCATCATCATAGTATAAAAAAGAAGTATTTAAATTTTCCTCAGTAAATAATAAAATATCTTTAATGTAATCAGGAAGCTCAAAACCTTTAGATAAACTATAAAAATATTCTTTATCACTAAATAGCTTTTTATAGAGAGCTTCAACATCAAGTTCTGTGAATTTCTGTATGTCTTTTTTTACTTTAGAAATTTCTGATTTATTGATAGGATTTTTAGAAGTCTCATAGATTAACCCCAAAATATAATCCGCTAATTGCTTTAATTTCAAGCCTAAAGGAGTTTCTTGTCTTCCAGATACTATTTTATCTTGGAGGATTTCTTTGCTTACAATAAGTGAACCTTCATAATAGACGTCATCAAAATCTATCCATTTGCAGGGTAAATCATCAACAAACAGATTTAATATTTCTAAAAACTTGTGTGAGGTTTTGAATTCTATGCTGCTTTTTATAAGGTTTCGATACTGCGAGCTTGTGATTAAGTTTTCTAAAAATTGATTTCTTGATTGTATAGGTTGATGCTGTAAGAGTGTCGTAAGCATTTCTTCGAATACCACTGAAACAACATGATCTTCTCCAAGTTCGGGTAATACATTAGAAATATACTGTTCAAATAAGGAGTTTGGCGAAATAATGAGTATATTATTAGCGGACAGCTTAGATGACAGACCTTGATACATCAGATATGCTGCTCTATGAAGGGCGATGGAAGTCTTACCACTGCCAGCCACTCCTTGTACCATCATTAAACTGTTTTCCATATCTCTTATAACAATATCTTGTTCTTTCTGTATGGTTTCTACAATTGTTTTCATTTTAGAAGAAGTATTTTGGGACAATAGTTTTCTCAAAAATTCATCTACAATCTGAACATCAGCATCAAAAAAATATTCCAATACGCCGTTGCTAATTTCATACTGGCGCTTCAAATTGACCTCGCCCGTTATCCTTCCATCAGGTGCATCATAAAATGCCTGCCCCGTTACAAAACGGTAAAACATACTGGCTATTGGTGACCTCCAGTCATAAATATACATCTCGTATGAATGATCTTCCATTAAAGGGGACCGTCCGATATATATTTTTTCAAATAAATCTTCCCCATCAAATCTAAAATCAATGCGAGCAAAATAAGGGGATTTGATTAAATTTTCTAATAGTACTATTTTATTTTCCAGCGCTTCATAATCTGCAATTTTGCTTATTACCGGATTCACATATTGGCTTAATTCAGCAAGTGCTTCAAAACCTTCGCTGCTCCAAAGACTTGAGATAGTATGGGATGTGTTTTCGCGCAGCTCTTGCTTGGCAGAAATAATAGCTGATTTATTCTCCTCATTGCCCTGTCTTGCTTGATTCAGCTGTTCTTTCGCTAAAGATATGGTTCTTTCTAACCTTTCATTTTCAAATTCAAACTGTAATTCTGACTGATTATTTTCCATTACGAAAATCACCTCTTAGTTAGAATCGGCAGGGAGTTCATCTCTAAAACCGTATAATAACTCTAGCACAACGCCAATCAGAAAAACAGTCTTGTTGTTGCTACATGTATTTGCTATAATTAAGATGGAAGGAAGGGTGATTGCCGTGGATGCACAATCACCTTTTTACTGATTCACTGTAAATATCTTTTATTAAAACAGCTGATAACTTAAGAAACTTTTGGGAATACTAATAAGAGAGCATAATCATCAAGTCCTTTCTGGTATGTCGTTATACATAGGATTGTTGAATATGCTCTTCTTTTTTGATACATATTTTATGACATTCCAAAACTTTATGTGTCATGAGCTAAAGCAAAATTTTGTGCTATAATCATTAAAAAAGTGATTGGTAAGAGAGGAAAATTTATTATGCAAGGATATAATTGTATTATCGTATATAACCAAGATAAGTCAAAGCTGTTATTTTGCAAGAGAACAAAAGACCCATATAAAGGGTTATACAATCTTGTAGGTGGTAAAATTGAAAAAGGAGAAGATAGCTTTGAATCTGCCTATAGGGAACTTAACGAAGAAACTGGGATCGATAAACAAAATATTCAGCTTTATCACATGATGGATTTTACTTATTATAACCAAGATTGTTATGTGGAAATATATGTAGGCATTATGAAGTGTGATATTACATTAAAAGAAGAAGCACATCCGTTAGTTTGGCTGGATCAAACAGAAGACTTTTTTGCTTTAGATAAGTTCGCTGGTGAAGGGAACATAGGGCACATGATAGAACAGGTTAACTGTTATGGAATGGGAACACCGAATATAAAAATAATTCAGGAGTAAAAATAGATATGGAACTTCGATATAATGTATTAAGCATAAATTCACTATTGACTTTCGCAAATGTAAAGGGCAGAGTTAGTCAAACGTGTAAAGATGTATATTTTGTAAGATGTGTTGGTCATGACAATGATTATTTAAATGAGATAGAAAAGATAGATAAACTGCTTTACGAGAGAGAAAATTGTGGGCAATGTAAATATAACAGGTTGTCTGATTTACCTAGATTGGAGAATCCAGAAGATATTTCATATTATATCGATGTTTATAAAAATTGGGAGGAAAGTGGAAGAAATAATATTATGCTACACAGTATTGCTACAGATAAGAATATTGAAAAAATTTTAATTGAAGCTTTAAATAAGCTATGTAAAAAGTTTCATCAATCTTCAAAGAATATGAGTGAGTCAATAGAAAAAAATTTTGTTGTTAAAATGTTATTTTGGCTAGATGTTACCGCACAGTCATTCATGATACACTGGAATGAAAGAGATTCTTATAAATACATTTATAATGGATCTATAAAAAAACAGGAATATTTGTTCTTGTATTTCCTAACGCTTCTGGGGATTGATGTTATGATTTTGATGCCCACAGGCGAGATTGATCTCGAAAATTCTTTACTGGATTTGTCATATAAATTACAGCTTAATGTATGCTCAAATATTAATGTACCGATCTATAATAAAAGCAACTATAGAAAAAGTACGCAGATAAGCAATCAGCCTATTCTTCCAGAAAAGGTTACAAGTACTGCTAAATCTGACAATATCATAAAAGAAGTGGATATGAGTACGGTTGACCATGGTAGTAAAAAGTGCGAAAAAGGATTTGAGGAACTGGCGATGCTGGCTTCATCAGTTGTTATGATTATCGTGCATGACACTCAGGGCAATATAACTGCAACAGGTTCTGGTATTGTAATTAGTGCAGAGGGATACATATTAACAAATAATCATGTTGCCAGTGGCGGCAGTTTCTATTCGGTAAAAATTGAAAATGATGAACAAATATATAAGACTGATGAGCTGATTAAGAATAACTCTTTTCTAGATTTGGCTTTAATAAGGATTGATAATAGGAAATTGAGGCCGATTCCTATCTATCGGGATACCAAAAAGCTTGTAAGAGGTCAAAAGGTGGTTGCAATTGGCAGTCCCCTTGGTATGTTTAATTCGGTATCTGACGGTATTATTTCAGGATTTAGAAATATTAATGATGTGGAGATGATACAGTTTACGGCGCCCATATCTCATGGTAGTTCAGGGGGCGCTTTATTAAACTTATATGGAGAGGTAATTGGAATCAGTACAGCAGGAGTAGACAGTGGACAAAATATTAATCTGGCCGTTGATTATCGGGATATTAATAACTTTGTTCATGGTTTTATATAAAGCATACTTTGGTAAATCATACGCCTACAATCTATAGAACGGAGAGAATAGATTATCCCATTGTAATTAGACCTATTACCTTCAGTCATTACGTGATGCTGAAGTGAAATCTCATTTATACAGGTATAACAAGGGATCAATGGATTATAAAAATAAAAAAAGCTATGTGTTTAACTATTGACTTCAAGTGGACGTTAAGGTTTACAATTTTATTATATTTTAAGTTAGAAAGGAAGATATAACATGTTGAATTTTGATTTACACATCCCTACACGTATTTTATTTGGTAAGGATACACAAAAGGAAATTGGCACTTTGCTCCAGCCTTATGCTAAGAAAGTATTGCTTCATTTTGGTGGGAGTAGTATCAAAAAGAGCGGTTTGTATGATGCAGTAACTACTTCTTTGAAAGAAAGCAATCTGGAATTTATTGAGCTTAGCGGTGTGGTACCCAATCCAAGATTATCCTTGGTTCATGAAGGCATTGCACTTTGTAAAAAAGAAGGAGTAGATTTGATTCTTGCTGTAGGCGGGGGCAGTGTCATTGACTCAGCCAAAGCCATCGCGATGGGTGTCTATTACGATGGTGATGTTTGGGAAATTTATGAGCAGCATAAAACTATTACGGCAGCGCTGCCGGTTGCCACTATCCTGACAATCCCAGCAGCAGGCAGCGAATCTAGTAACTCAACTGTAGTCACCAATGAAGAAAAACAAATGAAGCTGGGATATGGAAGCGCTCATCTGCGTCCTTTACTCAGTATCATGAATCCAGAATTGTTTTTTACTTTGCCGAAAAATCAAATAGCCAATGGCGTAGCAGATATGATGAGCCATATCTTTGAGCGTTACTTCACCAATACTGTGCACACCGACTTAACCGACGGTTTATGCGAGACAACACTGAAGACCATTATTAAAAATGCATTGCTTGTATCCGAAGATCCTCAAAACTATGATGCGTGGTGCCAAGTTGGATTTGGCGGTACCATAGCCCATAATGATTTGCTGGGGCTTGGACGCGCACAGGATTGGGCTTGTCACGATATGGAGCATGAGCTAAGCGCCATTTATGATGTGGCTCATGGTGCAGGACTTGCCGTATTGACTCCTGCATGGATGCAATATGTCTATAAAACCAACATCAATATGTTTGTTCAGTTTGCGGTCAATGTAATGGGAGTAGAAGGCAGCTATCGCGATCCAGATGCCATCGTGTTGGAGGGGATTGAACGTCTGCGTCAATTCTTTAAAAAGATAGGGCTTCCTTCTACACTTGCAGAACTGGGCATTGACGAGAGTAGGCTAGAATTGATGGCTAAAAAATCCACAGGTGAAGCTTATGGAAGTGAACATACCCTTGGCGGTCTAAAAAAGCTATACTGGCAGGATGTGCTTGAAATTTATAAATTGGCTAAATAAAACATTGCTATTCTCAACTAAAAAAGCGGGGAGTGTATGGATATGAAAAAAATCGTCATAACAGGTGGCAGCGGATTATTGGGTCCTTATGTTGTAGATCATTTTGTGGAGATGGGCTACGATGTTCTGAATGTGGATATTACAAGGCCGCAAAAAAGCTCAGCAAAATTTTTGAAGGTTGATCTTATGAATCTTGGGGAGTGCTATGGGGCACTGGCAGGGGCAGAGGCGGTTGTGCATCTTGCTGCAATACCTGTTGCATATAGTCACCCGAACGAGGTGACGTTTCAAAACAATGTGATGAGTACCTATAATATTCTTGAAGCGGCGGCTGGCCTCGGCATTCAAAAAGCAGTGATTGCATCTAGTGAGTCCTCCTATGGTATTGTGTTCTCCAAGCAAAATCTGTCACCTCAATATGTTCCTATGGATGAAGCACATCCACAACTTCCGGAGGACTGCTACGGATTATCTAAAATTGCCGCAGAACAAACTGCAGATATGTTTAACCGCCGTTGCGGAATGCAGGTGGTATCCTTTCGCATTGGTAATGTGATTACTCCTGAAAAGTATAAGAAATTTCCTGAATTTATTCATGAAGCAAATGAGCGCCGCACGATTTTATGGAGTTATATTGATGCACGTGATATTGCCGTAGCATGCAGATTGGCAATTGAAGCAGAGGGTCTCGGCTCTATAGCGCTGAACCTTGCGGCGGATGACACGAGTATGGACATAAAAAGCAGCGAACTGATGAAAGCAGAATTTCCAGAGGTAAAGGACATCCGCGTTCCGCTTGACAATTATCACACCTTGCTTAGTAACGAAAAGGCGAAAAAGGTACTGAACTGGCAACCTGTTCATTGCTGGCGTGATAATGTACCGAAGGACGATAAGCACTAAGTGATATATTAATACAAAAAGAAATAGTAAACCGAGAGGGATACTATTTCTTTTTGTATTAATAAATCATAAATAGATCTTTATCTGGAAATCCTTAAAAGTATATTCTATAAGGAGGTTCATCTATGAGTGCTATTGAAATTAAAAATCTGACGAGAAATTATAGAAATGGGCGTGGTGTGTTTGATCTTTCTTTTTCGGTTAAAAAAGGCGAGGTGTTCGGCTTTTTAGGGCCAAATGGTGCTGGAAAGACCACCACAATCCGGCATCTGATGGGCTTTTTGCAGCCAAAATCGGGAAGCTGTACCATTGGCGGGATGGACTGTTGGCGTGACAACGCGAAAGTCCAGGCAAAGCTTGGTTATATTCCAGGCGAAATTAATTTCTTTGACGATATGACAGGGGCAGATTTTTTGAAATTCTCATCAAAATACCGAGGAATCAAATCGGATGGTCGTAAAAAAGAATTACTCAACCGTTTTGACATTAATCCGAAGGGCAAGCTCAAAAAGATGAGTAAGGGAATGAAACAAAAGGTTGGTATTGTGGCAGCTTTTATGCATGATCCGGATGTACTGATTCTTGATGAACCGACCAGCGGGCTTGACCCATTGATGCAGAGTCGTTTTATTGAACTGATTATAGAGGAAAAGAAGCGAGGCAAGACTATTCTCATGTCGAGCCATATGTTTGAGGAGGTTGAACGTACCTGTCATCGTATTGGTATCATTCGTGACGGCAAACTGGCTGCGGTTGATGCTGTAGATGCGCTGAAAGCAGCACAGGTAAAGAAATACATTATTACATTTGAAAATTCTAAAGCTGCCGAGGATTTTACCAAAGAGAATTTGCAAGCAGAGATCATGACACATCACAGAGTGACTGTAACAGTTCAAAATAATATCCAGGAGTTGATTGCAGCCATGAACCGTTATCCTGTAGTGAATCTCTCCGCTAAGACCCAAAGTCTTGAAGAAATTTTCATGCACTATTACGGAGGTGAATGACCATGATGAACTTTACATTATATAAGCAAGGGATAAAAGGAAGCTGGAAAATGCTTTTGATCTTTTTCGCCGTGCTGACTTTGTATGTCTCAATGATTATCTCCATGTTTGATCCAGAAAAAATAGCTCTGCTGGATGAATATGTGAGGATGATGCCTGAAATCATGGCTGCCGTAGGTATGACTGCGGGAGCAGCAACACTTCTTGGATTTATATCGTCCTATCTTTACGGTTTCATACTCATTGTGTTTCCAATGGTGTTTTCAATTCTTTATGGCAACAAGCTGATTGCAGGCTATGTGGACAGGGGCTCCATGACCTATCTGCTTGCCGCACCGGTAAAACGTCGCACAGTGGCATTCACACAGATGAAAGTGCTAGTCACAGGAATCCTAGCACTGGTGCTGTACATTACTATTCTGGAACTTTCAATTTCTGAAGCGACTTTCCCCGGAAAACTTGAGATTAGCAAATTACTTATCTTAAACTTTGGACTTTTGTGTTTACATTTGTTTACTGGCGGAATTTGTTTCTTCTGCTCTTGCCTGTTCAGCGATATGAAATACAGCGTTGGCTTTGGGGCGGGTATTCCGGCATTGGAGTTTATTATTCAGATGCTTTCAAACACAGGTGAACAAGTGGAGAACGTGAAATACGCCACATATTTCACTTTATTTAATCCGGAAGGAATTATAAAGGGCGAAGGCAGTGCAATAGCCGGAGTCATTACATTGTTTATAGGAGCGATTATAGTGTATTCAGTAGCAATTGTAGTGTTTTCAAAAAAGGACTTGCATATATAATCTAAGATAAAAATTGAATAATATGTCTCGATGTATTAATATCAAGGCTATGATAGAATGTATTAAGAATGTGGATTTAATTTATTTCAACGAGAAAGTGAGTTATAAATCATGAGAATAATGTATGAAGAAATGAAGACAGTATTTTATCAGGTCTTGATAAAGAGGGGATTCAACTCTGAACTGGCTATGGAAAATGCCGAACTGTTTGCTCAAAACAGCCTTGATGGGGTTTATACCCATGGTCTGAACAGATTTCCAAGGACTATTGACTATATCGAAAAGGAGTATATAAAAGTTAATGCAGTCCCTGTCAGGGTTAATGGGATGGGGAGTTTGGAGCAATGGGACGGGCAGATGGGAATTGGCCCCTCTAACGCAAAAAGAGGGATGGCAAGGGCTGTTGAACTTGCGTCAACTTATGGGATGGGTTGTGTCGCCCTGAGAAACACAAACCATTGGATGCGAGGCGGTGCCTATGGTCTTCAGGCCGCAGATTCAGGATGTATAGGGATTTGCTTTACAAATACGCTTCCCAATATGCCGCCATGGGGAGGCAAGGAAAATAGAATTGGAAATAATCCATTTATTATCTCAGTTCCTACAAAAACTGGGCACATCATGCTTGATATGGCCGTATCTCAGTATTCTTTTGGCATGATTGAAAAAATGGCCAAAGAAGAAAAGACACTTCCTGTGCCAGGGGGATATGATGTAAATGGCCATTTGACAAGTGATGCTAAGCTTCTTTGGGACTCAAAGCATGTGCTGCCCATTGGCTTTTGGAAAGGATCGGGCCTTTCTATTATGTTAGATCTGCTTGCCGCCATATTATCTCAAGGGAATTCCACTTATGAGATTGGCAAACTACCTGAGGAGTTCTCGATTTGCCAGATATTTATTGCATTTGATACCAAAAAGCTAGGGAACTCTTCCTATATGGAAAAGTTGGTTGAAGATACGGTTTCTTATATTAAGTCTTCAACGGCATTTGAAGAGGGGCAGAAGATATACTATCCTAACGAAAGATCTGTAGCCACAAGAACTGAAAATCTAAAAAATGGGATTCCTGTGGATGAAAGCTATTGGAATAA
>JARBTY010000045.1 GCA_029239935.1 Clostridia bacterium
AGGAAATATAAAACTTATTGAAGAAGTACCAGATACTGTTTTTGCCGAAAAAATAGTAGGGGATGGGATAGCACTAGAGCCTACCAGTGGAAGAATAGTAGCGCCATGTGACGGCAAAATCGTACAGATAGCTTCGACAAATCACGCTGTAGGTATTCAGACAAACTATGGGTTTGATGTGCTCATACATGTTGGGATTGATACGGTGGAGTTAAAAGGAGAAGGTTTTAGGAGAGTAGCAGCAGTTGACACAATGGTTAAAAAGGGGGATGTATTACTGGAAGTGGATTTAGAGACAATAAAGAAACTTGGAAAACCCAGTATCACCCCATTTGTTATTACAGATACAGACAAAATAGATATAACCTATAGAGCAAAAGGGAAAGCATCAGCTGGAGAGACAGTTGTCATGAAAATCAAAGTTAAAAAATAAAAATTTAAAACCTAAAAAGCAGAGGGGAGAATAAAGATCCCATCTGCTTTTTTATCATATGGATGTATTATAAAGCTATTTAAGTTATAATAGTTAGATTAGGAGGTACAGACGATGAGAAAAGTAAAACGTGTAGAAGATTCGTTAACAGAGCAGGCTTACATGGTTATGCCTCAACATATAAATGGGTATGGCAGACTATTTGGAGGAAATCTCATGCAGTGGATTGATATTATGGCAGGTATTGTATCTAAACGCCATGCAGAAACAGAGATTACCACTGTAGCGGTCGATAACCTTTATTTTAAACATGGGGCCTATTTAAATGATATGGTTGTCCTTGTTGGAAAAATGACTTATGTAGGGAAAACATCTATGGAGGTGCGGGTAGATACTTACAAAGAAGAACTGGATGGAACGAGAAAGATGATTAACAGAGCCTATGTTGTTATGGTAGGCATTGATAAAGAGGAAAAGCCGGTAGAAGTACCACTGCTTTTAGTGGATACCGCGGTACAAAAGGCCGAATGGGAAAGTGGTATCAAAAGGTATGAGCTGCGCAAGGCAAGAAGAATCGAAGGCTACTAATCCGCCGGTGCCGACATCGTATTGCAGTAATGGCTTGCAGAAGTTTAACAAAGGTACATTCTCTATATGAGGTTCGCAAGGCAAGCAGGGACACCTTTCGGCCCTCCACGCTTTTGCCCTCCAGACTGTCCGAAAACCCTATTTGTAGCTTTCATAGAGCCGCAAGGGAAGTTTAGGGTTCTCCAGTTACACACTTGCGTATTTCTAAAAATCTAAGCACTTTCTTCAAACATTAACGAGTGCACTTCTCGTTTATGTTTATGAACAGCCATAAACTCGCGAGTTATAAAATTTGTACATAAATTTATAACTACCACTCAAACAGTACGGCTAAAAACCATTTGAATAAACTGCTAAGCTTAATCTAGGCGAAATATTAAACTTATTTTTCTAAAGTTCAGTGTTTGCTAAAAAGCTCTCTTTTACGGTATATACTCCTATAACCCAACAAGATGTTTTTATATTTATAGGCTAACAGGGCTTTGATGCAGCGAAAGTAGAGTAAAGAGGGAGGGCATCTGAGAACTGCTTCCGCAGGATTTTTAGAAAAGTCTTAGTGAAAGAGCTTCATCTGCCTTTAGCTCCATTGTCTGAGCAGGTAAGTGCACTTCTTACCTCGCGAGTTTGGAGCGTTAGATGAAGCGCTGAGCTTAGAGTTTTCAAAAAGACGAGGACTAAAGGAATCAGATGGCCTCCCTCTTTACGGCACGTTGCTATAACCTCAAACAATGAAGTAGCGTAAAAACTTGCTTATGGATATTATAACTTAGTGTAGTCGGGGCTGATATACTTCATAGGTCTGGTATCTGTGGTTGGAAGTCCGGTCAAGTAAGAGATATTAGGTAACAGATCTTTGAATTCATCAGAGGAAATTTTGGAAGTCGTAAAGTCATAAGCTGCCTGCAATAACATGGTGCTTTTTTTGTTGGCATTTCTTAAAATATCGTTAAAGCTAAAGGTATAGGCATTACCTGTAACGGGGTGAAGCCATACCTTTTTGTTATCATTCATATAATCAATGGCAGGATTTACACAGTTGTGATAAGAAAATGAAGAAACAATGGTATTGAGGTGATCTGGCAGTAATGGAGAAGTAAGATTCGCAAAAACTTTTTTTACTCCCAGCATATCATAGGTAAGCATAAAATAATTTCTAGTATCTTTGTAGGATTTTTTCAAGATGCTGCCGCCATTATTAATGCCATACAATAAAAATAAAGCTTCATCGTACATGCTCAGGAGACTGTAAGGGATTTCGATGTCTTTAAGGATATGTTTATGCACCTTGAAGGTATGGGCCTTTAGACCGAATTTTTGTTCTAAAAGCAATGTATCTATAGCCAGTTCGATTTTTTTATGAAGTGATCTATATTTAAAGGTATCAGGGCTTTCCATCAGGTATCTGCCGCCTAAATAAAACACGTAGGGGTGTGCCATTGAGTCTAAGATATAATGGCACATAAAACCACATAGGTAACTGAGGCCTTCATTAAATTCCTGTGAACTTGTATCATATCTTTTGAGATGAGATAAGGTGGATACTAAAAAATCACCGGTCTTATCTGTATGCATTTTAAGAGCAACGTGAGCTTTAGAATCTTTTAAAGGAAAGGTATTATAATACATGAAGTCAGGTCCCTGAAGTCCTATTAAAAATATATTTTTGTTATCTTTGATAATACGGTACAACGGAGATGCTTTTATATTGTGAGAAGTGTCAAGTCCGAAAAGATAGTGAGTGATAATATCTGGCATTGTAAAAACTCCTTTATGATAGCTAACTATATTCAGTATAGCACCATATGATTTAAGGGGATAGAGGGAGTTTTAAATAAAAAAAACCCCTTTTAGAAGGAGTTTTTAGATAGGTATAAGTAGAGGTTACTGGTCGTGAGACTGTGTGGAATTGGTTTTATCAGTATTAGGCGAAGAGGGCTTTTCTACTCTTACGGCCGAAGACATTGTTTTCACATTAAAATATAATAGGACGCCCATCATGATGAAGACAAGGAAAGCAAACCTTATATCTCTATTAAAGAATGCAATGCCAGATAAGCCTAAAATACCACTGATACCATATAAGGTCACGACGGCCTGCTTCTGAGTATAACCTCTGTCAACTAAACGGTGATGTAAATGACCACGGTCAGGGGACATAATAGGTTTGCCAGCCAAAAATCTTCGGATGATCGCAAAGGCTGTATCAAAGATAGGAAGCCCTAGAACTAACACCGCAATAAAAATGGTGGCTACGGTATAACCTTTAAGAAGGCCGAGTATTGAGGTTATGCCTAGGGTAAAGCCTAAAAAGGTTGAACCTGTATCTCCCATGAAAATGGAAGCAGGATTAAAGTTATAAGGCAAAAAGCCAAGACAAGCACCAGCCAGTGTAACGGTCAAAATCACCGCAGGAGGATAACCAGTATAAAGGGACAGTACCATCAGTGAAAGAGATGCAATGGAAGAAACCCCTGCAGCCAATCCATCAAGACCATCAATTAAGTTAACCGCATTGGTGATGCCAACAATCCAAAGTACTGTGGCAGGTATAGAAAATATGGTGGTATAAACTGGATTACTGCCTATAAAAGGAATTGAGAAGAAATCGATTCTTGTACCGCTAAGGGCCACAGTAGTTGCCGCTGCAATTTGTATAATGAATTTAAGTTTTGCATTCAACTCATAAATGTCATCAAAAACCCCTAATAGAAAAATAGCAATACACCCTATGGTGATACCCAAAATCTGTTTCCAGTTCATAATGGGCATAAAAGGTGTGATGACAAAAAAAGTAATCATAAATCCAGTGAAAATAGCTATTCCACCCATACGGGGAATAGGTGTACTATGCATATCACGTTTCCTTGGGTTAGCAATTGCACCTACCTTGAAGGCAATTTTTTTAGCCAAAGGAGTGGTAAAGAATGAGATTAAAAATGCTAATATAAAAGCAATGATGCGTAGAGCTAAATAGCCCATATCGTTCATATCGTTCATCTCCTTAAGTATGTAGACATCACTTAATAATTATATTTTATACTTATCTAAGTGACTCTATTCTTAAATCCTTAAACACAGTATGTCAAATATTACATGATGTATAGTATGAATACGTTCTATTTAAATTGCGTAATTTCGATGCCCGCTTCTGTTAAAAGTTCTGCTGAAAGGGTATCAGGATAATCTCCCTCGTAAATGATGTGTGACAGCCCGGCATTGATAATCAGTTTAGCACACAAACTACAAGGCTGGTGAGTCACATAGATCGTAGCACCTTGCAGAGCAATACCATGGGCCGCAGCCTGAGCGATTGCATTCTGCTCGGCATGAAGGGCACGGCAAAGCTCGTGCCTTTCGCCGGAAGGCACCTTGAGCGCTTCTCTTAAGCAGCCTATCTCGGTGCAGTGCTTGCAGTTGGTGGGAGCACCATTATAGCCTGTTGATAAAATTCTTTTATCTTTTACAACCACAGCACCTACTTGTCTTCGCATGCAAGTAGAACGGGTTTTAACTAAATGAGCAATTTCCATAAAATATTTTCCCCAAGATGGACGCACAGGCATTCCTCCCTCAACAAGCCATTAAAATATGTTAATTATTTTGTACCAAAAAGTCTATCACCAGCATCTCCAAGACCTGGGATAATATAAGCGTGATCATTTAGTTTTTGATCAAGACATGCCACGTAGATACTTACATCAGGGTGAGCTTTTTCTAAAGTATCAAGGCCTTCAGGAGCAGCAATAAGACATAAGAAGTTAATATTTTTGGCACCTCTGTCTTTGATGAACTGAATAGCAGCTACGGCAGAACCACCTGTAGCAAGCATCGGATCAAGGACAAAAAATTCTCTTTCTTCAACATCTTGAGGAAGCTTACAGTAGTACTCAACAGGTTTGAGTGTTTCAGGATCTCTGTAAAGGCCAATATGTCCTACTTTAGCTGTTGGTACCAGATCAAGCATACCATCAACCATACCAAGACCTGCACGTAAGATAGGGACGATGCTCAGATTTTTCCCAGATATACGTTTGCCGATAGCATGTCCAACTGGGGTTTCTACTTCGTAATCTTCAAGAGGAAGATCTCTAGTGGCATCATAACACATAAGCTGTGCTATTTCTCTTACGAGTTCACGAAACTCTTTTGATCCAGTTTCTTTATTTCTAAGACGTGAAACCTTGTGTTGAATAAGTGGATGATCCATAATAAATACTTTGCTCATTTTTTATATTCCTCCTAAAGTGTATTAGATTAATTATTAGTTTTCAATTTTTGATATTCTATTAATATGTCTTTCTTCATTAGAAAATGGTGTTGAAAGGAAAGCATCAACAACTCTTATGGCATGAGAAGGGCCGATGACTCTGCCACCCAAAGCCAGAACGTTAGCATCGTTATGAAGACGTGTAGCTTCGGCAGAGAAGACATCATGACAAAGAGCACATCTGATGCCAGGAACTTTATTGGCGGCAATGGATATACCAATACCTGTTCCGCATATTAAAATGCCCTCACTGCATTCCCCGTTTATAATGGCAGATGTGACAAGTTTTGCATAATCTGGGTAGTCAACAGCCTTGTCATTAAAAGCTCCAAAATCTTTAAATGCAATACCTTTTGATTCTAAGTGAGCCATAATCTCCTGTTTTAGTGCAAAACCGCCATGATCACTTGCAATTGCTATCATAAATGTTCCTCCAATTTGTTTATAGTATATAATACATTTTTTAAATTTGTAAATAGAGTTTGGTAATAAGTTTTTCAAGCTGCATGAAGCAGGTTCTATAAACATCCAAAGAATTTCCAAAAGGATCAGCTATATCACCGGTGCAATTAACATATTCAGCCAGTGTATGAACATGGCCGGACAAAAAAGGATACCTAGACAAAATATTTGCTTTATGAGAAGCACCCATGGTAAGAACAACTGTGGTTTCATCTACAAGGTCAGGGGTAAATAACAGAGCCTGATGGGAAGACGCATCGATATGTTTTTCCGACAGCAGTGCGCTGGCATGAGAAGATATAGGAGAGGGCAGATGCGCACCAATTCCAGCAGAAAGAACTTCTATAGGATTTCCATTATTTTGTGAGATAAGATGTTCAAGTAAATATTTAGCCATAGGGCTGCGACACGTATTTCCGGTACAGACGAATAAAATTCTCACGCTACATTCTCCTTTGATTTAAACTTCAATAATATGATAAGAAGCAGACTTTTCTAATCTATTCATCACAGCGTATCCAATGCCTTCTTTAGGAAAGGCTAAGGAGTAGACAATATCAATATGGGCATCATCAAATTCTCTCAGCTTCTCAAAGAGATTGGACGCAATAATGTTTAAGTCTGTTCTAGGGCCGGCGCTCAAAACTAAGTCTGCATCAAACAGATGGCAAGTCTCGTCTGTGGCTAGTACACCGGTGGTTTTGCCAACGGATTTACTGAGCTGTATCAGTTCAGTAATTTTAATAGTTACAGCTTCTAGCTGGCCTTGAACAATAAAAACATCAGCATTTGGAGAATAATGTGTATATTTCATACCAGGAGCTTTAGGCAAAAGTTCAGCAGATAATGTGTGACTAATAGCAGTATCCATGGTAACTGTTTTTAGAACAGCTTGAAGCATTTCATACGTAATACCTCCAGGTCTTAAAATGACTGGTACACTAGAGGTCATATCCAATACAGTAGATTCTACCCCCACAGAAGAAGCACCACCGTCAATAATAACATCTACTTTGCCATCCAGATCTTCAATCACTCTTTGGGCATTGGTAGGACTGGGTTTGCCAGAGGTATTGGCGCTGGGGGCGGCCAGTGGTACCCCTGATAAGTTAATGAGTTTTTGCATAACAGGATGAGAAGGAAGCCGGATAGCCACTGTATCAAGACCAGCTGTTACTTCTTTGGGGATCAGTGAACTCGCTTTGAAGATGAGGGTAAGCGGACCTGGCCAAAAGGCTTTCATAAGTAATAGAGCTTCATCAGGCACACTTGATACCAAATCATGCAGCATATTCTGATTGGCAATATGTACAATAAGAGGGTTATCATTAGGCCTGCCTTTTGCCTCAAAGATACTGCGTACAGATGCGGGATTTAGCGCATTTGCACAAAGACCATAGACAGTCTCCGTCGGAGCTGCAACGAGTCCCCCTTTTTGGATGACATCAGCAGCAATATTTAAATGATTTATATCAGAAATAATAACTGTTTTCATTAAAAAACTCCCATTTAGATTTAGAAATATTAATCTGCCATATAGTATAACACAAAAAGTTAGTAAAAATAACAAAAAACATTAAAATATGTTTAAATAAAAAGCGCACAGCCAAATAGACCGCACGCTTATGTATCTAAACTTCTTGGAATTTATAATCTTCTTTTGAAATAACGCTGGTTGTTACATGGTCTAAAGCACAAGAAATTTCTTCAGATATGCCAGCAGTATTGTCAAGATCGCTATCTATTGGAGATTCACCTATAACTAAATGTGATATTTCATGAGTTATAATAAAATCCATAATCGTTTGAGAAATATTATGACTGCATAAAAAATGGATTTCTCCACCAAGTTCACTGCCATAATCAAAAAGCTCCTCAAGCAGGCTGCTGCTTTCAGGATTATCAAAAATAGTTTCACCTTTTCGAATGTGCAAAATATGAAGAGGAGCGTCTAAAGTCGTTGCGGTATTAAAGCCTTCAGAAATGAGACGGCGGCTATTTTCTTGTATAGTAATACAAACAAGCACCTTTTCTTTCATTGAATTCCCTCCTTAATCTAGGGTATCACTACAAGTACTATTATAACATATAATCACAATGGAATTATGAATAAAAAGTAAATAAATAATAAATCAAGAAGGCAATAAATGATAAATAGGTAGGCATAAGAGCCTACCTATTTATTTATAAAGAAGGATATCCGAGACTAGGAGGAGAGCAGCATAACGTATAAATATATTTTCGCATACGCCTTTTATATAATTCATTTAAAAGGAGAGGGTGAATCAGCATATAAAGCGTACTACGGGTGGTATATCTATTATTTTCGGGCATTTCAAAGCTTTTGAGGGTGTCTGGAGCATCGTCTTTCATTTCCATATAAATGACATCTACCATACTTTCTATGGTCGCACTAGATGGATAGGTATCATAAATAGGACTTGCATTATAGTCTTGAGAATCAAGATATTTTTCAATATAGTAAAGAATCTTTTGGCAAAAGGGGGGATAATTTTTCATTAGGAAACAACTTTCTAATTCATCGTATTGTGCTTGTAAGGCCAACTGAGAAGTTAATATATCCCGTGAATTGTAAAATAGTTCTTGGGGATAATAGGGAGCATTTGCACTAGCCGAAAAATGAGTAAGCCGAGGGATGTCAGGGCAATTATTCTCCAAGGGTAGCACCTCCTTAAGATGGAATAATATACTACCATTATATTACATTGATGTAAAAATGTTACTATTTTTTGATTGAAAGCAACGGACTAATCTCCCAAATTTGAGAAGCATATTCTGAGATTGTTCGGTCAGAACTAAACTTACCTGAGCAGGCAGTATTCATAATGGCCATTTTGGTCCAGTTTTCTTTGTCCATATATGCAAGATCAATCTTTTTCTGAGCCTCATGATAAGCTCTTAAATCCTTCAGTATAAAGTAGGGATCAGCTAAATTATCACCTGCCCTGTTAAGAAGAGACTCATACAATTCTCTGAATAAATCAGGGAAACCAGGCTCTAATGTACCGTTGATAAGCTGTTTGACTATGCGGTGAATAGCTGGGTCTGAGTTATAAATATCCCAAGGATTATAAGTGCCTGATTGATAAAGGGAAAGAACCTCTTCACAAGTAAGGCCAAAGATGAATATATTATCATCACCAACTTCTTCGAAAATCTCAATATTTGCACCATCTAAGGTTCCGATGGTTAAAGCACCATTGAGCATAAATTTCATGTTGCTGGTGCCAGAAGCCTCTTTACTTGCTGTAGAAATTTGTTCACTGACATTGGCTGCTGGAATAATGATTTCGGCACTTGACACATTGTAGTTCTCAATAAATACAACGGTTAAATATTTTCGTGTGAGAGGGTCATTATTGACAAGAGAGGCCACGGAATTAATGAGTTTAATAATAAGTTTAGCTCTCGTATAGCCAGGAGCAGCTTTAGCCCCAAATATAAAGGTCCTTGGGACATAGCTACCATTTGGATTATCCTTTATTTCATTATAAAGCAATAAGATATTGAGGATATTCATAAGCTGACGTTTGTACTCATGAAGGCGTTTGACCTGCACATCAAAGATAGAATGAGGGTTTATAGTAATCCCTTGGCGGGCTTTAATGTAATCAGCCAGACGAACCTTGTTATGAAATTTTATTTCGTTATATTCTTTGGTAAAAGCTTTGTCATCAGCAAAAGGGATCAGCTTTTTGAGCTCCATAAGATCTGTCGTCCACTTATCACCAATGGTACCTGTGATAAGGCCCGCAAGTTCGGGGTTAGAATGACTGAGCCAGCGTCTTTGGGTAATTCCATTGGTTTTATTGTTAAATTTGTGTGGGTAGATGCGGTAGAAATTTTTAAGCACATTAGTCTTTAATATTTCAGTATGAATAGCCGCTACACCATTTACAGAAAAACTTCCCACAATAGCTAGGTAAGCCATTTTGATCTGACCGTCAGATATGATGCTCATATCATGAATGAGGTTTTCGGAGAAGTGATGCTGGTCTCTAAGCTCTATACAAAAACGTCTGTTAATTTCTTCAACGATTTGATAAACCCTAGGAAGAAGTCTGGCAAATAAGTCAATAGGCCAAGTTTCAAGGGCTTCAATCATAATAGTATGGTTGGTATAAGCGCAGGTACGGGAAGCGATATCAAAGGCTTCCTCCCAACCAAGCTTTTCTTCATCTAACAAAATTCTCATAAGTTCAGGCACAGCAATGGCAGGATGGGTATCGTTCATTTGGAAAACAACTTTTTCAGGCAGTAAGTAGATATTGCCATGGGTTTTTTTGAACTTTGAAATAGCCTGCTGAACGGTGGCAGAAACAAAAAAATACTGTTGCTTTAGCCTAAGCTCTTTGCCCTGATAGTGATTATCATTGGGGTAAAGGACTTCTACCAAAGTTTTGGCAAGGGTTTGCTGTTCAACAGCTTTTTGATAAGCGCCCTGATCAAAAAAGCGAAGGACAAATTTCTGAGGAGCCTCAGCATCCCACAGTCTAAGGGCATTTACAAAACCGTTTTTATAACCAAGGATAGGCATATCATAAGGGATGGCTAGTACAGACTCATAGTTTTGCTGGGTAAAATGAGTGTGGCCATATTCATCTTCATAAGAAGAGACTGTTCCGCCAAACTTGATTTCCCTTGCAGTATCGGTACGCTTAACCTCCCAAGGATTGCCGTGTTTCAGCCAATCATCAGGAAGCTCTACCTGATACCCATTTTCTATTTGCTGTTTAAAAATGCCGTAATTGTACCTGATGCCACAGCCATAAGCCGGATAAGAAAGGGTAGACAACGAATCCATAAAGCAGGCTGCAAGGCGTCCAAGGCCACCATTACCAAGGCCGGCATCGGGCTCCTCTTCTTCGATTTGGGCAAAGTTTATCTTCACATTAAGCTCATGTAAAACTTCATTGACACTGTCCCAAATGCCCATATTCACCAGGTTGTTGCCGAGGGCGCGGCCCACTAAAAACTCCATAGAAAGATAATAAAGAGTTTTGGGAGCAGTTTTATTGTAGAGTCTTTGAGAAGCTATCCAGTCGTCAGTAATGATATCTCTGACCGCAAAAGCAACAGCCTGATAGAGCTCTTGAGGGGTTGCATCTTCAAGTGATTTTCTAGAGAAATTTCTAACATGATCAAGAATTTCTTCTTTAAATTTGTCTTTGTTAAAATCGTAAGCCATAATAACCTCCATTATAGTTAGTAAATTGCTTATATCAAACGAATGGTAATCTATTTACGTAACATGATATTTGAAACGTTAAAATTGAACGAAGATATAGATAATTAAGATACATTATACATTAAAATAATGATAAATATACCGTTATCTAAGTTAAATTTTTTTAAAGATTAAAAAAAGCTTGCAGTATGTCACAGGTATAAAGGAAGTCTTGGACGGCCATAAGCTCCCTTGCAGAATGCATGCTTAAAATAGGCGTACCTATGTCTATTGAACGTATGGGGAGGTGAGAGGCAGAAACGGGGCCTATGGTAGAACCACCTTTTTCATCGGACCTATTGACAAACACCTGATAAGGGATGTTGTGGGCTTTACAAAGAGCTGCAAATACACTATAGCTGTCACTATCTGTGGTATAGCTGAAGTTGGCATTGAGTTTGATTGCTGGGCCTTTACCTGGAAGCACTTTGTTTGTTGGGTCGGATTTCTCGGGATAATTAGGGTGCAACAGGTGGGCTACGTCAGCAGAAATCATAAAAGATTTGGCAAGAGCCATCAAAAACTCTTCGCGGGTTTTGTTTAGAGCCAGCATGATTCTTTCTAGGGTGTTGGCTAAAAAGGGAGAATCAGCCCCTTGTTTGGTGCGGCTGCCTATCTCTTCATTATCAAAACAGGTAAAAACGGAAATACCTTTAGTAGAAGAAGCATTTAGGAAACCATACAAACTGCTGTAGGTCATAGACAGGTCATCCAGTCTTGGGGCCGATATGAATTCATTGTGCAGTCCGATGCAAATAGCTTTTTCAAAGGGATAGAGAAATAGGTCTGTATCAAGGATATCTTCCATAGGGACAGCAAGTTCCTCGCTGATAAGCTCTAAGATCAAATCTTTATCAAGGGTTTCGTTTAAATAAGTGAGTATAGGCAGTGTATCCTTTTGCTTATTAATATTGACGCCAGCATTAACGTCTCTATTCATATGTATTGCTAGATTAGGAATAATAAGAATAGGCCTGTTAATGTTAACTAAATGGCTGTCAGGAAAAAGGAAGTCCTGGGATTTAACAGCAACCCGTCCGGCGATAGAGAGAGGTCTGTCAAACCAAGTATTTAATATAGGGCCACCATAGACTTCGGTGTTGAGTTTGACATAGTTTTCGCATGTCATCTGAGGATTGGGTTTGATTCTAAAACCTGGTACATCACTATGACTGCTCACTATTTTAAAACCTTCTGCGTCGGTATCAACAGAGTTGACGCAAAAAGCGATAAGAGCAGAGTCATTAGCAGAGGTGTAATATTTACCACCCTGCTTAATAGACCAATGCTGAGAGGGATCGAGAGGCAGAAAACCATTTTGCTGCAGCAGGTCTTTGCAGGTGTTAATGGTATGAAACATTGTCGGGCTGCGATCTATAAAAGTGAGTAAGTTGTCTGTTAATGAGTTATTCATAAGAACCTCCGTATTTAATGATGAATTTATTTTAATTATACCCAATTATACCATAAATAATAGTTGACAATTTCTTTAAAAATGAATATTATATAAATAGATATATGAACAACTATTCATATGAAGGAGGGCAAGAAGATGACTTATCAATTTGAAATACGTAACTTAGGCTGTGCCCATTGCGGGTCTAAAATAGAAACAGCACTTAATGCTTGCGGCAGGTTTGAAGAGGCAAGGCTTAACTTTATGTTAAAGAAGATAGAAGTTGAAGTAAGAGGAAAAATAGATCAAAAAGAAACAGCAGCTTATATTGAAAAGCTTGCAAATGAGTATGAAAGTGGTATCGTAGTGAGGGCTGAGCAAGATGAAATACCAGAAGAAGGGCATGATCACCACCACGGCCATGGCCATCACCATGAGGAGATAAAGAATCCACTGTTTAACAAATATAAACTGGGAGAGATTCCCTCATTGATTTTGGGAGGTGTTTTGCTTATAGCGGGGGCATTGTTTAAGCTAGATATATTATTTATCCTAGCGTATGGGATAACCGGTTATGATGTCATCTTAAAGGCAGTCAAAAACTGCATTAAGGGCAGAATGCTGGATGAAAATTTCCTGATGACTATAGCAACTGTAGCGGCTTTTGCTATAGGAGAATACCCAGAAGCTGTTGCTGTTATGATGTTTTATAAAATAGGGGAATACATGCAGGATAAAGCAGTGGACTATTCCACCAGAGAGATTGAAAAGGCGATGGATATCAGACCAGATTTTGCCAGGGTTTTAAGAGATAAGGAGTGGGTGGTTGATCCAAGAGAAGTTCAAAAGGGAGAGATTATAGCTGTAAGAGCGGGAGAAAAGGTGCCATTAGATGGGATTGTTGAAGAAGGCAGCGGCATGTTAGATACCTCCATGCTCACAGGGGAAGCACTGCCGACTTTGGTGAAAAAGGGAGATAAGGTCTTAAGCGGAAGTATTAATAAAGATGGTATGATACAGATTAAAGTAACAGAAGAATTTAAAAACAGCACAGTTTCTAAGATTTTGGAGATGATTCGAAGTGCAAGCGGTAAAAAATCTAAATCCGAAAATTTTATTACCAAGTTCGCCAGATGGTATACCCCTATTGTTGTAGGTGCTGCGATTCTTACAGCGGTTATTCCATCCCTTATAACAGGCGATTTTGAGAAATGGATTTATACCAGTATTATATTTTTAGTTATATCTTGTCCTTGCGCCCTTGTAGTATCTATTCCTTTAGGTTTTTTTGGAGGGATCGGAGCAGCATCAAAAGCAGGGGTATTAGTCAAAGGAAGTAATTATTTGGAACAGTTAAATACAATCGATACACTTGTACTGGATAAAACAGGAACGATTACAAAGGGCCAGTTTGGCGTAACTGATATTGTAACAACAGGTATAAGTCAAGATGAGCTTTTGGCTTATGGGGCTGCGGTAGAAAGTCTTTCTAATCACCCTATTGCGAAATCCATTGTAAAAGCGTATAACAAAGAAATACCACAGGATATGCAGGTCTTAGAGTATAAAGAAATAAGCGGCTGCGGTATTGTTGCTCAGATTAATAAGGAAGAAATACTGGTTGGCAATGAAAAACTTATGGCTCAGTATGCTATCCCATTTTCGAAGGATGAGCGCTTAGGTTCTCATGTATACATTGCAAAAAACGGACAGTATTTAGGATGTATTCTAGTAGCAGATGAGATTAAAGAAGATAGTAAAGAAGCTATCTTAAAGTTAAAGAAAAAGGGTATTAAAAAAGTCATTATGCTTACAGGTGACAAAAAGGAAACAGCGTATAAGATTGGGCAGGAAGTGGGCGTTGATGAGGTTTATGCAGAACTATTACCTCAGGATAAAGTGACGAAACTGGAAGAAATTCTTAAGATGGGTAAAGCAGCCTTTGTCGGAGATGGCATCAATGATGCACCTGTACTGGCAAGAGCGGATATTGGGATTGCTATGGGCGGACTTGGTTCAGATGCGGCTATAGAAGCCTCCGATATTGTGCTTATGACAGATAGTTTAAGTTCTATCAGCGATGTTTTTAGCATCGCCAAAAGAACGAGGACGATTGTTACTCAAAACATTGTACTTGCACTAGGCATTAAGGTAATTGTCCTTGTTTTAGGCTTATTTGGGATTGCAAATATGTGGCTAGCCATCTTTGCAGATGTAGGGGTTTCCTTTATAGCTGTGATGAACTCCATCAGGGTACTTGGTAAAAACAAGATGCATATGATCGATATGATCAAAAGGTAGTTAAATAGACAACAGGGCAAGTTTTCTATAGGTTTGACAATAAGAGCGGTAAAAAGGGAGGATATCATTCTCGCTTTTACCGCTCTTACATTTTTTAAAGCGCTTAAGTTAATGATTTTATTGAATGCGCTAGTCTCAAAAGCTATGCAGGATAGTGAATGAGCTCTATATAGTGTTTTTGAATATGTTTGGCCACATCCAACTGACCGTCAGGAATAGGGATTTTGATGGTATACATGGGGCCTGTGAATAAATCATATTCGCCATATAGGAGCTGTAGAGAGTTTTCGCTGCCGTAACCTATACGGATATCTTCTAAAAAATAAATGGATTTGTGAAGTGTGTAAAGTTCATCTAAAAAATAAATGCAGTCTTCACCTATCAGAGCTTCTGAGTCAGCCTCTAATTTTGCAGTATAATAGGCAGAAATGCAGGCTATACATAGGGGAGCTATTATAATGCTTAGGCCCAATAGAGATAAACTCACGTGCAGTGCATATTTTTCACCACTGAAATAAATACAGCCGGCAATGACGAAGCAGAGCAAAACACTAAGCAAGGTGGTGTAAATTGCGGAGGTTTTTCCTTCGTAATACATTTCATCAATGGAGAGTGAGGTATGGGGTTTGAAATGCCATGAAGCTATTAAAGAGACATTTTCATTTTTTAAATACCTTATTTTTAAGTATTTTTTATTATGTTTGGCATAAGAGGCAGTACCAATGAAAAAAAAGCATATGCCAAAGATTATAAGAGCAGCTTTGCTTGGATTTGAAAGCGTATTAAGGAATACAAGTGAAATAAAGCAAGTTATACCTAGGAGCAGAACAACAAGAGAAATGATACAATAAGCAAATTCTTTTTTCATACCACAAACCTCCTTCAGACTGCTGTATAAAAAAGTAGTCTACTAATACTATATGATGTAGTTCACATTTTTGTTAATAATTAGTAAAATTAAAATAGAAAATCTGATTAATTCCAAGGATAAAAAGAAAAAATCTTCACATAATAATAAAAACTTAAGAAGGAGGGAAATTTATGGCTAAAGCAGGTATGAGAAGACCAGATCCTAGCGAACCACACGGAACAGAAAGTAATGAAAAACAACATTTTTCTAAAAATGAAGCCCCACCTGTACCAGAGCTTCAAGGAAAAGCAAAA
>JARBTY010000274.1 GCA_029239935.1 Clostridia bacterium
TGGTAGCAGGCTATATCATAAGAGTAAAGAAAATGGTGGACGAGCACTCACTAAATATTATGAATAAGTTAATATTTAGAGTTTTTATGTCGATTATGCTGTTTCTGAACATATATGAGATGGATATTAAGGAAGCTATTAGCAAAGAAAATATATTTTTAATTTCATTGTTATATGCAATTATTATCGCAGCATTTTTGATTTTCATCTTTATATTGCCCAAGTATATAAAAGATAAGAAAAAATGCAGCGTCGTGATACAAGGATTGGTTAGAGGTAATTCTATTCTTTTTGGCATACCTATTGTTGCTTCAATATATGGAGATGATCGCACCGGACTTGTTTCACTGCTTGCTGCTTTTCTGATTCCCCTGTTTAATATACTTGGGGTTATGGTTTTGGAATTATACCGTGGAGGGAAAGTACAAATAAAAAATGTCTTACAGGGTATTGTCAAAAATCCAATTATAATAGCCTCTGCTTTAGCATTTCTGTTCATATTCATTGGCATAAAAATTCCTAGCCTCATTTTGTCTCCCTTAGAAAGCATGTCAAAAGTTACAACACCATTAGCGTTTATAGTGCTAGGAGGTACATTTGACTTTAAGGCATTCTATAATAATACAAAATATCTGTTTTTTGTAATATTGGGCAAACTGATTATTATTCCTGCGATTGTATTTTACATAGCGTACAGCATAGGTATAGGAAATGAAGAAATGGTGGCAATATTAGGTGTTATGACATCACCTGTGGCCATTGCATCATTTACTATGGCAAAAGAAATGGATGCAGATGGGGAGCTGGCAGGGCAGATAGTTATAACTACCTCTGTTGCATCAGTTGTAACAATATTCTTTTGGGTGTACTTATTTGGGACGCTTAATATAGTATAAGTCTTTCTTATGTATCCTTAAATAGCAGTCAAGCATCTCAAAACAAAATTAATCATTGAGTACCCATTCAATTAATAAATTACACTTTTAAATTTAACCTGATGAAATTAATTTATAATACAGGAGGAGTATTCATGCTTGAAAAGTTCAAACAATTAAAGCGCAGCAACAGCAACGCAGAAGAAGCAAAGGTTAATCTACAGGAGTTATTACATTTACTTTCGGATATAGAAGCAGGAAAATTCGTACTGGCTGATAAGTCCGGACTGGGAGACGAAGTACTAGCAGCGTCATGGAATAAAATGGCGGATGCGCTATTTTTAGAAAAGAAGTATAAGATGCTGGAAGTAAATAAAATTTTGGGATATATTACAGAAATGACCTACGTAAAGGATATGATAAATGAGGCTAAAATTCAAAATGATGCAGCACATTTAATAACTGCAAGCAGTGAAGAGATGAGTGCTTCTATTGAAGATGTTTCAGTTCGTACACAAAATGTAGCAAATCTCGTAAGCAATACCTTGGACATTACTTCTAAATCTAATATAAATATGCTGGAGGCCTTTTCGTTTGTTCAGAATTCTTTTGAATCCGTAAAGAACTTAAGTAGAGAGATGAATGCTCTCATAAACAAAATGCAGCAAATTAATCGAGTAGTAGATATCATAAGAGGGATAGCTGATCAGACCAATTTGTTGGCTCTTAATGCTACGATAGAGGCTGCAAGAGCAGGAGAACACGGTAAGGGCTTCGGCGTAGTAGCATCAGAGGTTAGAACACTGGCTGAGCATACAAAATCTTCGATAGAGGATATTCAAGGCAGCATACAGGATTTAAGCAACGAACTTACAAAAGCAGTATCATATACAAACAAGACCACAAACGAACTGGAAACAGGAACTACTCTTGTGAATCAAGTGATTGCTGACAATAAAAGGGTTGTTGAAGCAATAGAACAACTAAACAGTGAAGCGATTCAAATTGCTGCGAACACTCAAGAACAAACTGCTGTAACTGAGGAATTTACCAGCAAGGCAGTCGAGCTGTCTCAATCGGCAGATAATATTTTAAATGCCTGCAATGAGACAGGACAAGGGATTTTTAAGGTTAGCAGACTGAATAATCAAATAAGACTAGGCATGATAAAAGAGATAAACAAACTTGAGGCAGTTGATATCATAGATTTGTCCAAAACGGATCACCTGAATTTAAGATGGCGTGTCTATAATATGCTGCTAGGGTATGAAACAATAGATGAAAATGTGGTAGGAAACCACATGGATTGCAGACTTGGCAGGTGGTATTACGGAGCAGGCAAGGATGCCTACAAGGATAATGACATATTTAAAAGAATCGAAAAGCCTCATAAGTTATTGCATGAGTGGGCTCAAAAATCTGTACAGGCAGTTGCCCAAAAGAACATGTCAAAGGCCGAAGAAGCCTTTAGGGAGATGGATTTATACTCGGATGAAGTATTAGGAGTATTGGATGAATTAAAACAGCATATTGAAAAACATAGAGTCTAGTGCTGCCAATGTTCTCCGAAACTGGCCTATTAAGCTTCAAAACCCGATAACACAGGTTAGACTCCTGTTAGGCGCACCAAAAGGGTTATAATACGAACATGACCTATATAAAAGGAGTTTTGCCGTTACAGTGTGGATGTGATTATGATATATAAAAAGAGCAATCAAGGTTTATACTTTTGTTGCTCTTTTACTGTTTGTGCAATTATTTTTTTACTTCTTCTATCATTTCCAATATGGCAGCTATTATAACCTCCGGCTCGTCACCGGATACGATATGGCCGCTTTTTTCGGCAATGACGAGCTTACTTTTTGTTGATAGTGAAGCTACCTCCTGCTGAAGCTCCAGCCAAAGGCCATCGGTATCATCAATGCTCCTTTGTGCGACGATAACGGTCAAGGGGATATCTTTAATAGCGGTTCTCACTTCTCGTACCTGTTCACGGCTTTTTAATAAATCCTCATAGCTGCCATCTGGCGAAGTGAAATACTGAGCAGTATCTTTCTCTTCTTCCAAATAACGCTTTTTCTCTTCCTCCGTCATATTTTTCAGCTCCTGCTCTACCTGGTTTTCATGGGAAGCGTCAACCAGTATGATGCCAGCTACTTCTTCGGGGTATTTCGCTGCGAATAGACGTACATCGAAGCCTCCCAATGAATGTCCTACAAGGATATAGGGGCCCTTGAACTTTGCGGCCTTAAGCAGTTTATGAAGCTCTTCGGCCTTTGTCCCGCAAGACCTGTCCAGTGGGCTTTTATCACTGCCGCCAATACCTGCGCGGCTGTAAACTACTGTTCTGGTTTGATCCTGTATCCCTTTTAAGACATTGTACCACGCAGTATAGGTCATTCCATAGCCCGAATCAAAAACAACCGTCGGTTCGCCCTCTCCGGCGCTTTTTATGTACAAGGAATAACCTCCTATGTCTATTTTTCCGCTTCCTGTAAAGGGTTTTTCTTCGGGTTTAAAATAAAAAAGGTATGAAGCCGATGCAATACATAGGATAACTGTTGCTATAACAGCAACTTTAATAACATTATTTTTCGATACAACTTCCATTTACACATGTACCCCCTTCAAATATGACAACATGAGACTAAATATTGAGAATATTTAGTTAATTATAGCTTATAATTGTGAAAAAACTGTGTAAATTTATGGTAATATATGTGTATTGGAAGATTAGTTTAGCTGGAAATATGGTGTCATTTTCTTGAAGCGCTCTTTTCAATATTTCCATAAAATGCTAAAATGTGAATATGCCCCAGGATAATATAAAAATTAACTTAACATAAGCAAGCTAATCATCAGGCCGCAATATTGACATTATAACTTATACTAAAAAAATATTTAAATAATTTAAAAAA
>JARBTY010000046.1 GCA_029239935.1 Clostridia bacterium
ACTAATCCTTTATTTGCTAGTTTGTCCAACGGACTCTATATATTGAAAATATTTTTCTGCGTCGCAAATGAATGGCGCAGTGTATGAACAGACACCTTTTTGCTTTTTATTATCAAGAACATCTAAAATTTTTTTATATCTTACTATCCCCTTTCTTCGTATGTATAATCATTTAAAATATTAATTAACTATATATTTTATATTATATCACTTTTTTCTAAAAATTTCATAAAAAATAAGCTACAAAACCTGTAAGATAGACTTCGCAACTTGCTTATTACACTTGTTTTTACATAGTTTTGTACACTTTTCACTTAAGCCATAGCAGTTATTTGTCCTATACCTTTTTTCATAAAATATAACATATGACATATTCTTACCCTTAAAATGAAAGCAAGTTTCATGTATTTCCTTCAACACGTCTCTTGAAAGCAAGGTTCATTTGATGATAACCAATTTCAGTTTTTTTAATCATCCCCCCCATTAATAAAACTATCGGACCCCGAAACTTTTCTATTTGCCGAAATCGCGTTTTCCCTCCTGTGAGAGGTTCTAGCAAAAAAGCATGATCACCGCGATATACGACCTTGAGAAAGCTACCACCCCAAAGAATTTCTTCATATAGTTTTACCACATAAACTTCTGGTTTAAAGATCATTGGTCTCAATCCTGGCGGAATGACCTTGATACGCATATGCTCACCAATTTGAAGATTTCCCTCAACAACTGGAATAAACGGATTCCATAATTCCCATGATTTAAAGTCCACGAGCATTTCCCAGACTTTCTGCGGCTGTGCTTCAATATCAATCCATGTATCTAAGACACGATACATTCTTCTAAAGGTATTATTATAATACATGATAGTCTCCTTTAATTCACAACATAGTATTGGGGGCTCATATAACGTCCCTGTGTTCAAGACACCCTAGGTACTTAGCCAGACTCGGCTTAGTGTTTAGGGTGCGTGCGGCTCTGCTACAAAGATGTGATATTAAATTGTTTTTTAATGGAAGTCGCTACTCTCTTTTGCTTTTCCTAATCTTTCCATAGCAACTATAGAAATTAACACTGTAAATGGTGCAATCAGCATGCCAGGTATACTTCTTACAAGAGAATATATAATTTGTAGTCCAATACTTATTTCATTCATATTTTGGTAAAAACTAGAAGCCATTATTGGCACTGTAAGGACTATAGGTATTAATGTGATTATCAACACTTTAAAAAAATTACCTTTTACCAATTGTTTACTGTATGAGAAAACCCTTGTTTCATTTGGGTGTAAAACAACTGCATAAATAGAGAAATAGAATATTGTACTTAAATACACTGCTGGCAACAACCCAACAATAACAAGTAACCCTCTCATTTGTAATGATATACCCATTAAACTTCCATAAAATATACCAAACATTATCAATATTATGGGTATAAATAAGATCAATCCAAATAATAATGTTATTCCAATATATCTCCAAGTTGTATGCTTTGCCTCTTCATAACTATGAGATATCATTACATCTTCACCACATAGTAAGCTATTTGAAGCAATTATCATCGTTACGGAGAATCTAGATGTAAAATATACACTAATTACCACTACAACTAGATTAACAAATGACAACAACACTTGTAGCGGTGATATTCCTATTGAGGTAATAATAATGCCAAATATCCCGATAGAAGTAGAAATAATTGTACTCATTAAACTTATCAATAGTAGGGTTTTCCATCTTTCTTTGTATGTAACAATAGAAACTTTTACTATGTCACCAATACTAATCTCGTTCATATTAAATCCTCCTAAAATTTTTTTATCTATATATCAAAAATATTTTCTATATATTTTATATTATATCATTTTTTCTGATAATTACACAGATAATTACTCTTATTTTATCTGTCAATTTATTTCCTAAATGACTGTAATTAAAAACTAAAAAAACTCCTAACCTTTGTTATCAAAGAGGTTAGGAGTCTTGCTTTTCACCTTTTTTCTTAAGACTTCCTATAGCCGTCAGAAATATGGCACAAAACGGTGCAGCATAAATTATACTATCTGGTATCTGACTGGAAATATTTAAGATACCCATCAATGGAAAATTCCAAACCATCATTTCTATTGGGCCAAAATAATACGTCCCCCTATTTATAAATAGTACTAATGATACTACTATTAATAATAAAGCATCACTTGTTCCAATTAAACCAATAATAAGACCATTTTTAAACCCAGTCTTATTTCTTAACCCATAAATCAGCCAACTACCTAAAAATAAAATTCCTACTATTACCTCCATTATTCTTACAAATATATTAGACCATTGCCAAGAAAAGCTAAAGAATACAAATGATGCAAGTCGTAAAATAATCGATATTAATAATAGTTTTATGCCATGACGCACATTATTTTTGTTCATTGCTATCTTGTTCATTCATCACGTCTTCCATCTGACCAAGAAATGATTAATGAAGTGATTAAAACAAATCTATTATTTAATGATTAGTTTGTATTTTCTAATTATATCATGTTATGTGGGTACTTAACACCCAAACAAGCTTTATTCTGATATAAAAGCCAGCAAAAATAAATGTCCTCTGAAAGATACACCGTTCTTTCTGGAGGACATTTTGATAGATCAGATTATATGAGGCTTAAGTTCATTGACTGCCTTTCATTATTTTAAGTAAAATACTTCTCTCATAGCTACTATGGGGTTAGGTTCTGAAAAGTCAAATGACCCTTCTACCATCTGAGATGTGATAGCATTCCATCTGTTGCAAGCTTCGCTTTTATCAATATAAGCAAAGGCACTTTCTGTATCATCACATTCAAATACATAAAAAAATTGATTACCATTTTGAAAGATAGAATAATTTTTAATACCGGCCTTAGAATGCTCTTCTAAAATCTCTGGCCATGCATTGAGATGCATCTCCACATATTCTTCTAAACATTCTTCTTTGATAGACCATGTCCATGCAAGTTTGTTGCTGTTCTCCATTATAAAAACCTCCTTAAAATGTATGAGATTATTTTCAAGTTTCATTACTCATTTAAAATAGAGAAAGAAGCCCGACTCTTTGGAGACAGGCTTTTTTCTTTATACTGCTAAATCTCTTTTTTAGTATACGCTTTTCCATTCTTCAATGTTTGCTGGCTCAAATTTGAATGGGTCTCCAAGCATGATTTCTGTGCCGTCACCAGCTGTAATAATTTCTTTTTCTCCAAGTCTGCCCGCTGTAAATTTATCGCCTGCTGCACCTGTGATGGTTCCATCAGCAAGAGCCATTGCAGCGTAAGCACCTAAGTAACCTACATCAATTGGATTCCATAAGTACATCCATGGGCAAACACCATTTGTAATGTATTCAGCCATTTCACTTGGAAGTCCAAGTCCTGTTAAAACAACTTTATCTACTAAACCTTTATCTGTTAAAACTTTACCTGCTGCAGCCATACCTACTGTAGTAGGTGAAATAATACCTTTAAGATCTGGATAAGCTTTTAGTAAAGCTTCTGTTTCTGAAGTACTCTTGTCACGAAGGTCATCGCCATAAGCTACTTTTACAAGTTCCATATCAGCATATTTAGGATCTTCAAGTTCTTTTTGCATCCACTCTATCCAGAGATTTTGGTTGGCAGCTTGTGAAGTTGCACTAAGGACAGCAATCTGACCTTTTCCGCCTATCATTTCCGAAATAGCTTGAACCTGTACACGACCGATACGTTCTGGATCTGCTTGGTTAACGTGTACCATACGGCTTGCTGCATTAACACTTGAGTCAAGTGATAATACTTTAATCCCTGCATTCATAGCTTTTTTAAGTACTGGTTCTAATGCATCTGGGTCATTACCTGCAAGTGCTATAACTGTAACTTTTTGAGCTATCGCTTCTTCTATCATTTGAATTTGTGCTTCTGCTGTTGGTTCTGCTGGTGCCTTTAAAATAACTTCTCCAGCTCCTGCTTCTTCTATTGCAGCTTTAAAACCTTCTGCTTCTTTTTCATTGTATGGATTTCCTGTGCTTTTAACAATCAGAACGAATTTTTTTGCTTCCCCGTTAGCTGTAGCTTCTGGAGTTGCTTCTGCAGTCGTTCCTGCAGCTGCCTCTGGTGCTGCTGGTTTGCTTGCGCATCCCGCTAAACTTGAAGCGAGTAACACGGTTCCAATGCTAAGTGCTAATAATTTTTTAATTTTTTTCATTTTTTTTACCCCCGTATTTTTTCTTATTTAAAAGAGCCTACGCCCATTTAAACCATTCACATAAAATCTCTTACCCTACGCAATCTTCTTTTTCTTAAAGCTGCTCAAATTAATATTAGGTATTGTTACCGCAATGATTAATATGATACCTATAATGATCATCAGCATTTGTGCTGGTACATTGATAAGTCCTAGACCGTAACGAAGGAGTCCTATAATAAAGATTGAAATAACCGCTCCTAACATGCGGCCTTTCCCTCCCAAAGTACTAATGCCTCCTAGTACAACCATTGCTATAACATCCATTTCATAGCCTGTAGCTACGTTTGGACGGGCACTTCCTGTTCTTGATATAAGAAATAAGGCTGTTACAGACGCCATAAATCCCATAAGTGTAAAAACGATAACTTTAATTTTATCTGTCTTAATACCAGAATAGCGACAAGCTGTAATGTTATTACCCATACCATACACACTTCTTCCAAAGGTGGTTTTGTGAAGGAGCAGTCCAAATAGTATAGCAAATACGATGAATGCAATCAACATAAAAGGAACTGTCCCCACATACCCCCAACCTAAATAGGAATACCACTCTGGAAATTTACCTGCTGCCTGATCTTCTAAAATAATGTAGGCAATCCCTCTAAAAATAATCATGGTGGACAATGTAACAATCATGGCTGGAAGTTCTTTGAACTTAACAATCAGTAAGCCATTGATTAGACCACATACTGCACCAACTGTTAACCCTAACATTATAGCAAGCGGCATCGGTAACCCCATGTTAAAAGTTACCGCCATAATCACTGCTGACAATGCCGTGGTTGAAGCGATGGATATATCAATATCACCTAATATGATAATAAATACCATCGGCAGTACCATAAAAGCTTTATCTAAAAAGGTCATCGAAGCATCCATGATGCCTGTAAAGCTTAAATAATATGGTGATAGATTAGCATTCATAATATTGATGATAATAAATACGCCAACTAACATCCATTCCCATTGGAAGAAAAACTGTTTTAAGTTAAACTTTTTTGTGTTTTCTACTATTCTTTTATTTTCCATAGCTTATATCTTCCTCCTCATGAGATTTTCTTTTGTAGCACGCCTTTTTACATAAGCATTCATAAGGATTGCTACAAGGATAATGCAGCCTTGTATTGCATTTTGCCAAAAAGGAGAAACATTGATAAGCGGCAGTGCATTATTTAAAATACCCAGTAGCAATGCGCCTACTAAAAGTCCAGAAACTTTACCATACCCTCCAGCTACACTCACACCGCCAAGTACACAAGCTGCTATGACATTCAGCTCGTAACCTGTCGCTGTATCTCCTTGTGCAGAAGCAAACTTGGATACCCATAAAACCCCAGCGAGACCAGATAAAGAACCCATTAAAGTATAGACAAGAAGCAGCGTTTTCTTTGTGTTAATACCACTGATTTTCGCAGATGCCACATTGCTACCTACTGCATAAATCTGTCTGCCTGTTCTTGTATAATTGATAAAATAGTAGAATACAATGTAAATCACTATGGCTATAAATATCAGCGTATTAATCCCTAGAATCGAACCTGTTGCTATGCCTTTAAAGCTTTCTGGCATCTGATGGGCGCTGACCCACTTGCCGCCGCTGGACATAAAGGTTAGCCCTCTATAAACATTCATCATTCCCAAAGAGGCAATGATTGGAAAAACCCCAAACATAGATACTAAGAATCCAACAATGAATCCACAAACCGTGCCTACTGCTACACCGATAAGTATCGCTACAATAGGAGATATCCCTGGATTGTTACTGACTACAAGGGATGCTGTCATGCCGGATAATGCCAGCGTTGATCCAATGGATAAGTCGATCCCAGCTGTCAAAAGAACCATCATCATACCCACAGCTAATATACTTAGTATGGCTGTATTAGTAAGGAGGTCATTGATGTTTTCAAAGCTTAAAAAACTTGGATTTTTGAACTGTATAAAAACGCAAAGTATAACGATAAATACAAGTAATCCCATCTCTCTGAATTTAGAAATATTACGCATTTTTTTTCCTCCTTACCCTTTCTCTAGCATTGCAAATTCTAGTATTTGCTCTTGTGTGATGCCACCAGTTTCTAATGTTGCTGTTATTCTTCCATCTCTCATAACTGCTATACGGTCACTCATACCTAATACTTCCGGCATTTCTGAAGACACCATAATGATGGCATAATTTTGTTTTGCCAGTTCTCTCATGATTTCATAAATAGCGTATTTAGCACCTACGTCTACTCCCTTTGTAGGCTCATCTAAGATAATCACTTTAAGATCTGAGGCCAAAAGCTTCGCAACAACGACTTTTTGTTGATTACCCCCTGATAAGGAATCAGCAGTGTCAAATATACTCGTTGCCTTTACTGTTACTTTTTCAGCTAAAGTTTTGGCTACCTCTGCTTCTTTCTTTTCATCTAGCCAGCCAGCTTTAGAAATATTTTTGAGAGTGGCTAAAGTAATATTTTTTCCAATACCCCATTGGAGTACAAGTCCTTGTTTTTGTCTGTCTTCGGGTAAATACCCTATGCCCCTATTCATGGCATCAAGAGGTTCTTTAATCGTAATCTCTTGGCCTTCAAAATAAATTTTGCCTTTATCGGGTCTTGTTATCCCAAATAAGCTTTCACAAACTTCTGTTCTGCCAGCTCCTACAAGTCCTGTAAGGGCTAATATTTCTCCTTGTTTAATATCAAAGGATATATCTGCAAAATAACCGGTCTGACTAAGTCCTTCTACTCTTAACACTTCTTTTCCGATTTCCCCTTGTCTTGGCGGGAAAAGCTGGGTCATTTCGCGGCCAACCATCGCATAGATAAGTTTTTCATTAGAAATCTCATCTACTCCCCAGCAGCCTATATATTGTGCATCTCTAAATACAGTGACTCTTGTTGCAAGCCTGTACATATCCTCAAACCTATGAGAAATAAGTATAATGGATACGCCGCTGTCTCTGAGTTGTTCGGCAATTTTATAAAGCTCTTCACTTTCAGTTTTTGTAAGAGCTGCTGTGGGTTCATCCATAATAATAATTTTTGCGTCCATGGATAAAGCTTTAGCAATCTCTACAATCTGCTGTTCTGCAACACTTAATGTGCCCATCTGTGTTCTGGGGTCAATATTTGCACCCACACTATCTAATAACTCTTTTGCCCTTTTATGCATATCATTCCATAATATGCGTTTTGTTTTAGGGGATACTTTTTCATGCCCTATAAATATATTTTCAGTTACACTGAGATCTGGATAATTGGTAACATGCTGATAGATCGCAGCAATCCCGAGTTTTTGTGAATCTCTTGTGGTTTTGAAATTTACTTTTTGTCCTTCAAAATAAATCTCTCCTTCTTCTGGAGCATGTACCCCTGTAATAACTTTGATAAAAGTTGACTTACCTGCTCCATTTTCTCCCATGAGGGCATGAATTTCGCCTTTTCTAAGGTTGAAATTTACGTTGTTAAGGGCTTTTACACCTGGAAATATTTTTGTTATGCCATTCAGCTCTAAAATAAATTCCGACATACTCATCACCCATCCTTTCTTTCACTGGTGCTTGATACAAGACACACTTTCATCGTTGTCTTGTTTTGTTAATCTAATACTAACAAAGTACGCCTATGAGGTAAATGTCAATTATTAAACTTATGATGTCTAAAAGTAAAGTCCTTTGCTTTACTGCTTTTTTGTTGCATATTCTGTGGGTGACATTCCTGTTTGCTTTTTGAAGGTTTTGGAAAAATGGTGCTGATCACTGAAACCTACCATGTTTGCAACTTCCTTACATAAGACTTCCGGTTCTTTGAGCATAATCTGTTTGGACTTTTCTATCCGATAATAGGTTAAATACTCAGAAGGCGACATTCCTTTATACGTACGAAACAGTTTGCTGATATAAGAGGGTACGAATCCAAATTTTTTAGACAGCATATTGGTAGTAATCGACTCCTGATAATGGGATTTTAAATACTCTTCTATTTTTTGTGCAATATCAGGTGTACTCCCCTTTTCATTGGTCTTTTCCTCTTGATGACTCGCACCAACCATGATAAAGGCTATCTCTTTCGCCAGTGATTTCTCATCTATCGCATTGGATACGGCAATCTCTAAGTCCATTTTGAGAGCTGAGGTATCCTTATTAAAAATATTATTTTTAAAGTACTGACCATTGATGATATTATCTAAAAAAGTTAAGATCTGAAGTTGTGTAAAACCTGAATCACTAAATTTCGTAAGGGCAGTTACGATAGAATTTGTCAGCTCACTGCTGTCTATGGCTGAATGAATCGTTTCTATAATCATTTTTGTGTCCAATCGGTTTTTACTCTGCATCTCTTCTTTCTCCAGCCACAATATCTGAGACGTAAAGAGCTGCGTATTGACATAGAGTTTGGTTCTTAATGTCTTGAGCACCTTTCCAATATGACTGAGTTTGATTAAGTTTTGGCTTGAAACAAGTGTTATAGGCAAGGCATTATTTGTTTTCAATTGTTCCATGAGTTTATCTGCTACTTCAATGATTCTTTCTTGGGTTTTAAGCTCTGCTACCACTACCATTTCAGCAGCAGATTTTCCATTAAAACACATACTGTTTTCTTCTTTTGCTAATACCTTTGATAACTTTTCATCCATAACCACCCGATCCCAAAAATCTCTTGCTGGCAGCATGGAGTCATTGGGAACAAGCGGAAAAGACCCTATACAAATCAAAAAAATTGCATAGTCTGAGTCTGCCTCTTTATTAGGTTTTTCTGTGCGACTTTCATTCATAAAATGAATAATTTGCTGTCTCTGTTTAGCTTCACTTTTAATGATTAAATCTTTACTGATTTTTTCCAGAACAGTCGTGATGGCTTCCTGTGAGATAGGTTTCAAAAGATAGTCACAAACTTGGAACTGGAGAGCCTTTCTGGCATACTGAAAATCTTGAAAACCACTGATAATCACAACAACTATTTCTGGCATTTGTTCTTTGATATGTTCTGTCAGCTTAAGTCCATCCATAACAGGCATTTTAATATCTGTAAAGACCACATCAATTTCTTCTTTTTCCAATACTTCCAACGCTTTTTTACCATTTATTGCTGTTGCTACCACTTTAAACTCTTCTCCAAATGACTCAATAAATTTGATAATAACACGCATAATTGGCGGCTCATCTTCAACAACCATCACTCTAATCATTAGATAGCTCCTCTCATTGTAATTTTTAATCCTTGGGGATGATTATCCTCTATAAAATAGGCTATTTCGTTGCCTGTATTAAGTTTCATCCTAATAAGCGTATTGATTAAACCTAACCCACCGATCTGCATTTCTGTATATTTATCATGACTTCCCTCCCAATACGCATCTATCCGGCTTCGTATATCCTGCTTTTCTTCTTGAGTCAGTCCGCATCCATTATCAGCTACTTGGATAAACCAATGCTCATTTTCTATTCCTGCCCTTATCCTTACAAAATAAGGGGGCTCAACAGCACTAAATGCATGGGCGAAGCAATTCTCTGCTAAGGGCTGCAAAATAAGTTTTGGCATTCTCATAGACAAAAGCGCTTCTTCTATCTCTAATTCGTAAGTAAAATAGTCTTCATACCGCCATTTCATCAGCTGCAGGTAACTTGCTACATTTTCTATTTCTTCCTTTAATGTCACCGTGTTTTCTTTATAGGAAGCCACATACCTAAGCATTGCTGATAGTTCCTGACACATCATGACCACTTTCTCATTACCTTGTTCTACACCTGCTGCACTGATAATCGAAAGACTGTTATATAAAAAATGGGGATTCATTTGAGCCTGAAGAGCCAAAAGCCATGCCTTTTTCTCAAGTGCAATAGACTCACTTAACCGATTTAACATAGAGGAGAAGGCTAGATTAAGTTCTCTTACCTCATCAATATTGTTGTCATTTTCATATTGCTTAGGTATATTTTGCATACTTAACTGGCTGACAGTATCCTTTAATAAAATAATAGGCTTACTGAGCCTTCTGGCTATAATAAAAATAGCTAATGTCATCAGTATCATAATCCCTATAGTACCTACAAAAACTGCTATAATAAGTACTTTATAAGGGGCTAACATCGCATATCTGCTTTGGGATAAAATAACAGTCCAGCCATACTGCGCCGACGTCTTGGCTACCTCATTCAGCTTTTTTGACCTGATCTCTTGATCTGAGGAATCAAATACAATCTCCCCCTGATCATCTATCAGCGTAAGCTCAATAGACTCTAAGACATCAAATTCAGTATTTTGAATAAGAGTTTTGATATCCTGCTGAATTTCTACAACCCCGTACACTTCCTGAGAATAAATATTCATCAGGGGACGTTTGATACTTACATACCTTGAACTGTAACTGTCTGACCATCTGTCCGGCTGAGGTGAAAGCACTTTGCTTTTCTCTGCACTGATCATCAGCTCATGCATCTCTTCTTCTATATTATTGTGGGTTAAAACAGCTGTTACATTATCTTTATTTGTCATTGTCCCCGCACTTATATAATCTCCATATTGATTATAAACGCTGATTCTCCACGCCAATCGTTTAGGTCCATTAATGGTTGTTAATAGACTGCTTGAGTCAATGTTTAACAGCAGATTGTCATCAAAATAATTGCTGCTGTCCGTGTCTTGGTGCAGCCTATTAAATATATTTAATAGGTTGGAGTTCGTCATCACTTGGTAGGCTATATTATCCATATCATTAAGGTAATATTCGACTTGTTTAATGGTCTTATCTGCTAACTCCTGTTGACTTAATGTGGAGATTTTTTCACTTGTTATCACAATATAATAATAAAATCCAATAAAAAAAACTAAAACCATAGCAGCAAAAACAATGGAATAGGAATAAACTTGCTTACTGACAAATATAGACTTTTTTCTTCCCATACTGATTTCCTTTCTTGGTTGTACCTGGATAGGTTATACTTATTTATTACATTACATCATAGTATACTTGACTGGGTATCCAAAATCCTATTGCCCGTATAGTATCACTTAATGCAACAAAACACTTACTCCTCAGCTTTCGAAAATAAAGAGATGTTCCTAAAAGTAATAATGAGGTTACTTTTTGGAACACCCCTTGCATTATGTTTTACTGTTGCATATAGGTCTTTTGCTCAAATGAAGCCTTTACAATCGTTCTGCCTGCTTCAAGGGAGTTTATATCTCCAAGTGCTTTCATCTGCATAAGCATATTCCCTATACAAGAGGCTTCTACTGGCCCTGCAACTACTTTTTTGCCTGTTATATCTGCTACCTTTTGGCATAGGTACTGATCCTGTATCCCGCCGCCAACCATTCTGATGGTGTGGACATTTTTGTTGGTTATGGCTTCGAACTGCTCTAAAATCTCTTTATAGAGAACCCCCAGTCCGTTATAAGCCGCTTTTGCAATATCTCCTATGTCACTGAGTTCTGTACCGTATGTTTCTTTACAATACGCTATAATCTCTTTTTCCATATCCAGCGGCGCCATAAAGCGATCATCTTTGGCATCTACTGCATAGTCACTGTCAGATTTTTTTACAGCTGCTATAATATCTGGAAAAGATAGATTTAATCCCCGTTCATTCCATACCTTACGGAGCTGCTGAAGGAACCATAAGCCATTAATATTTTTGAGATAACGAATTGTTCCTTCGACTCCCCCCTCATTGGTTACATTAAAATCCTTTGATCTCTGATTCATAATGGGCTCATCCAGTTCCATCCCCATCAGACACCATGTACCGCAGCAGAGATACACTTCATTTTCTGATTCAAGAGGGCTTCCTGCTACCGCTGAAGCTGTATCGTGACTGCCTACCGCTACAACCTTAACCTCTTTAAGACCCGTTTCTTCTTGTATGCGGTTTGTCAGTATTCCTACCACGGTCCCCGGCATAACCAGTTCTTGCATTTTTTCTATAGGCATCTTGAGGGCCTCAAAAAGTTCTTTAGAGTATTCTCTTTTTGACGCATCTAAAAGGGCACCTGTGGATGCAATGGTGTATTCATTAAATGTACTGCCTGTTAGAAAATAAGCAATAAGATCAGGCATAAAAAGCCATTTATCTCCAAAGGTTCTTATCACTTCATTTGTTTTAAAATCATGATACAGCTGATATACCGTATTAAAACTCATCTTTTGAATACCTGTAATATCATAAAGTTTGCTGTCTGTAATATGCGTATAAAAGTCTTCCATAATTTCGCTTGTTCTATTGTCTCTATAGTGCACCGGATTGGTGAGCAGCTTGCCATCCTTATCCAGCCATGCTCCATCTACTCCCCATGTATCAATACCAATGGAAGTGATTTCTACATCCTTTAGCTGAGCCGCTTTTTTAAGCCCCTGTTTAATTTCATGAAAAATCCTCATAAAATCCCAATAGAATGTATCTCCTAAATGCACAGGCTCATTAGGGAAACGATGTATTTCTTCTAATTGCAGTTTGTTTTCTTTGATACTTCCTAAAATTAGTCTTCCGCTTGATGCCCCTAAATCTATGGCAATATATGCTTTTTTACTCATACAAGGCTCCTTTACTACATGATTTTTATTCTGGCCATTTTATTATGGTAACTATTTGTTAGTATTGAGTACACTAATCAAAAAAATACCTGTTACAGGTATTTTCTGAAATTATAAGACGTCCCATATCTGAGGATCTGGATTAGGTATAACAGCGCTTTGGATGTACATGGCATTTTCTATCAAAGTGGTTTTGGCTTTTTCAAGAGAAGCTTCAACAGCCGATAACTCTCCGCTGAAAATGGCATAGGATTTCCCAGTCATCCCCCTAGCTAACCTGATTTCTATCAGTTTGGTTGGACTTGTCTTTACAATTTCATCAGCTGCCCCTACAATAGAGGCCACTGAATAACCTTCTATAATACCTATAGCTTCTGGATTGCCTTTTTCAGTAACACCATAAATAGCCGGAAACAAGCTGGGGTCTGGGTTGCCAAGCAGATAAGTATCTATGAGTACAGTATCAAAAGGGGAAGCCGATGCCGCCTCTAACGCTGCCTTTACAGAAGATAATTTTCCGCTAAATAAAATAATATATTTACCTGGGCAGACTACTTGTGACATGACAAGTTTAATACTTGCAGCCTTTACCATTGTATCTGCGGCCTTAATGCCTAGAGCTACGGATCTAAACTCCACGACTCCGAGCGACTTCATTTCATCCACGTCGGTTATCTCCCTTCTATAATGATCTCTGTATCTGTAACCTTTTTGACCACCCCATCAATACTACTATGTACATTCGCACTGATGCCTGTTTGTGCAGCGGCAATCTTTTGCTTTTCTTTTACTGTGTCTCCCATTTTAACAATGGGCAGTGCTTTTTTTCCTATGTGTGATGCCAGTGGTATATAAGCTATGGATAAATCAATTTTTTTGTCTTCAAAAACACTGTGTCTGTCATAGTCTTTTAGCCCAAGCTTATAAAGCAATCTGCCAGAAGGCACTTCTGCTGTTACGTTATGACTTGGCTGAGGATTATTTTCACCACTTGGCTTAATCCCCTGTTTGATAAACTCTTGTTTAACCATCATCATCAGCTCTGCTGGGCTAAGATCATGGTGACAGGCATAATAGGAACAAGTATTGCATCCACAGCAACCTAAAGCTGTTTTTATTAAACTTGAATTCTCCACAACACCATTTGCAAAAGCGTTCATCAGCTTATGGGGTTCTACTTCATGCCCAAGCCTATTCCTTGGACATAAGTCTGTGCACATTCTACACTGAGAACATGATGACATGGCTCGTTTGACCATTTCCATGCCGACAGCTTGCTTTTTGCCATAGAGCGTAGTCCCTTTAGGTAATAAAATAATCGCTTTAGTCGTTTTTGTAACTTTAATATCTGAGGATACAAAACGCCCCATCATCGGTCCGCCTAATAAGATGTCATAGTCGTCCGTTGTTAACGTGGTTTGCTTAATAAACTCTTTAAAAGGCATCCCTATCGGTACTTTAAGAACCTTATTTTCTGTAACTGCCCCTGATACAGTGATGTATTTATCACTGACTGGCTGATTATCATAGAGACACTTATAGATATTATAAAGGGTTTCTACATTAAGCTCTATGACCTTCTTGCTGCTGGGAAGTTGTCCTTTTGGAATAATAATACCCGTACATTTATAGATGAGCGTGAGTTCATCTCCTGCCGGGTAGATATTATCTAATGGACAAATGTCTATATTATCATCTGTAGAGGTGATTAACTGTAACTGATCAATAAGCTCCTTGTGCTTTGATTTAATGCCCCACACTGCTTTTTTGATTGGAAGTACCTTTAGCATCTCTCTGATAACAGCTGTAATCTCTTCACCAAAGTGAGTCATGATTTCATAATCTGTATAAATAAGCGGCTCACACTCTACGCCATTTATAACCAGATACTCCATATGTTGATCTAGCTTGATATGGGTCGGAAAACCTGCACCTCCTGCACCTATCACCCCTGCCTCAAAGACCTTTTCTTTAAATGCTTCATAGGTCACCTTAGCTCACCTCATTTCATGTCTACTCCTGTGTGATATGATTCTCGTCATCTACTATTCCTACTATGGCTGCATCTATTGGTGCATTGACATTGTCCATGCTGCATCTGGAGCTGCTTCCTCTGGTAATCAGTACAACTTCTCCTATACCTGCACCCACAGTATCTACTGCTATAAATCTCTCTTTTTGAGCACTCATAACTCCTAATGTTTCTACTAAAAGAAATTTATTACCCACCAATGCTTGATGCTTGCGGGTTGAAACAATACTTCCTATTACTCTCGCTATGGTCATATGCCCTTGCATCCCCTTTTAGATTAATTCTTTATAATCACTGCTGTTTGACTGCCTTTTACGCCTAATGCATTGGCCTCATCTGTATCAATATGCATCTCCAGTGTAAAGCTTGGATGTACTCTTACTTGAACATTTTCAAAACGTCCTTTTCTTTCCTCGCCAATTTCCACTGAAACAACTTCATTGTCTGCGAGTCCAAATATCTCTGCATCTTTGTCGTTCATATGAATATGGCGCTTAGCTACAATACAGCCTTCCTTAAGATAAAGTGCACCTTTAGGACCCACTATTGTAATAGGTGCCGAATCCTTAATCTTTCCTGATTCTCTTATCGGGGGATTGATTCCTAATCTAATGGCATCTGTTTTTGCAAGCTCTACTTGTGTTTCTTTTCTGACAGGTCCTAATATACGCACATTTTCAATGACTCTCAGATTAATCCCAACTAGTGTCACACATTCATTGGCTGCATATTGTCCGCCCATAAGTTCTTTTTTGGGATGAAGCACTGCGCCTTCCCCAAATAGAATTTCTAAGTGTTCCTGCGTCACATGGAGATGCCTGGCTGAAACGCCAATTGGCACAACATGCTGTGGTTTAGGAGTAAGGGTAATACTCCTGGTATTACCCTTGTTTAATTCTTTTTGTACGGCCTTCATAATCAGTTGTTGTAATGCTTCTTGAGTTGTATTCAAGGCTTTCACCTCTCAATTAGAATTTTGGTAATATCTTTTCAATGTCTGTATGTGGTCTTGGAATAACGTGTGTTGCTATCACTTCACCAAGTCTTGATGCTACTGCAGCGCCTGCTTCTACCGCTGCCTTAACTGCTCCTACATCTCCTCTTACCATAACTGTTACAAGTCCTGAACCAATTTTTTCTGAACCTACTAATTCTACATTTGCTGCTTTAAGCATAGCATCTGCTGCTTCTGTTACTGCTACTAAACCTCTTGTTTCGATCATTCCTAATGCTTGATTGTTCATAATAATTTTCTCCTCTCTAATAATTGTTTTTTGGGGTGTATGATTAACTTCTGGTTTTTCTGCTTCAACGACTGGTTTGACTTCTGCTTCGACTGCTGCTTGTGTTGCTTTAGCACTTGCGGTGCTTCTTGCTCTACTTTCGGCCATTTGTGATCACCTACTTGTTTAATTTTCTCGCACTATGGAGTACTAGTTTTTGTACTTCTTCATGCGGATTACTGATTGTAATAGCTGCTGCCACTTTTCCAAGTCTGGCCGCCACTGCTTTGCCGTGTTCTATTGCCTCTTGTACATCCGATATGGACCCTTGTATAACCATGGATACAAGTCTGCCCCCAAGTGCTCTTTCTGTTGTAACAAGACTTACATCTGCTGCCTTAAGCATTGCATCTAAGGCTTCTATTGCCGCAACATTTGCAGCTACTTCTAGTATTCCTATGGCTTTCATACAATCACTCTTTCTGGCAGGCTTTTATTATTTTTGAGCTGGTAAAATTTTATCTACATCACTATGTGGTCTTGGGATAACATGTACTGCTACAAGATCTCCAAGTCTAGATGCTGCACTTGCGCCAACTTCTGTAGCTGCTTTAACTGCTCCTACATCTCCTCTTACCATAACTGTAATAAGTCCTGAACCAATTTTTTCTGTTCCTACAAGTGTTACATCTGCTGCTTTTACCATTGCGTCTGCTGCTTCGATTGCTGCTACTAAACCTCTAGTTTCGATCATTCCTAATGCTTCTTGTTTCATTGTTAAACCCTCCATTATTTTAGTTTTATTTTATTTTTATTATACAAGCTGATGACTGTTACAAGCAATTTAATCTTAAGAGTTTTTCTAAATCTTCACTTGGACTTGCAATAATTTTGTCTGCTACATAACCTGCTATTTCATTGGCTGCTCTTTTACCGGCTTCAACAGCTGCTGTTACATCCGATACACTTCCTCTGAATTTTATCATAATAAGCAGTGGAACGGGAAGTGAATCTCCACCAGCCGGTTTATTTTTATCTATCGCTTCTATCGTAACATTAGCAGCTTTACACGCTACATCCGCTGCATAAAGCGCTGTTGCTAGTCCATAGACCTCTAATAGTCCTACTGCTTTTCCCATATAACACCTCTATACTATTTATTGATGTAAGCTATTTTTACACCCTCTTGTTTCATGTTAACAACCATTGCTTCATTTAATTCCTCGAGCCCAAATCTGTGGGTAATAAGTTTTTGGAATGGAAGACCTATCCCCTTAGCACGTTTCATGAATTCAAAAGTGGATACATAATCTCTAAAAGTATAAACCCAAGAACCTACTAATGTAATTTCTTTTTGGCATAGGTCAAAGTGCGGATTAATGGTTGCATTGCCGTTATCTACAAAAAATCCTAGCTCACAAAGCCCGCCTCCGCGTTTGATGAATTTATAAATATTAGAAGCAGCAGATGGTACCCCTGTACACTGGAATGCAAAGTCTACACCACCATTTGTTTCTTTGTTGACAAAAGCAAGCATTTCATCAAAGCTTCCAAAGTCTTTAAAGTTAACTGTCAGATCTGCTCCGAACTCTTTAGCAAGTTTTAATCTTTTAGCATCTCCATCTACTGCTATGATATTTTGAATACCCATTGTACGGAGTACTGCAAGTACTGTCAGTCCGATAGGTCCACAGCCTTGAAGAAGCACTTTACTGGCAAAGCCTAAAAGATTCGTTGTTTTTGCTCTTTCTACAGCATGCATAGCCACTGCAAAAGGTTCTACTAGCAGTCTGTCATCTAAGGAAAGATCATTTACATTAAAGATGGAGGAACCTTTTCTAAGCACAATGTATTCTCCAAACCAACCATTAAATCGATACTCATCATCAGGAAGGAGTCCATACACATCCATATTAGCACTTAAGTTAGCTTTTTCTGGCTTTAGCGTGGTATATTCATCATCGCCTGTAAGGGTTACACAAGTTACCACCTTATCACCCACTTTAAGGGTTTTGCCTAACATATCTTTTGTAACATTTTTACCGATTTTAACAATTTCACCTGTTCCTTCATGTCCAAGTACTACGGG
>JARBTY010000275.1 GCA_029239935.1 Clostridia bacterium
CACAGTGCCACATTCGCCCATATCCTTATTATAATAAAAATAAGTGTAGATACCTAATCGAATGAGATAAAGTACCTACACTTATAGTACAAAACAGTGGAGCTAAGAACAGATGAAGCCCTTTCACTAAGAGTTTTCTAAAAATCCTGCGGAAGCAGTTCTCAGATGCCCTCCTTCTTTACTCTATTTCTGCTACATTCAAGTCACTGTTAATTGATCTTTCTTACTTAAAAGATGACTTAACTCGTTATCCTCTTTTAATATTTCACCTTCAATAGCAAGGCAAGCCAGGACGTCTTTTATATTTATTAAAGACTCAATTAAATCATCTCGATAAAGGCTTGCCACTACAAAGCTGCCTAGACAAACATAAGCCAGCAGAGCTTTTAAAAATCTCTGCTGGCTTATGTTTTATCAGTGTCGTGTTATTTGTCAATATGGGCTTTTACGATGTCGACAGCATCCTCTATGTAGTGCGGCAGCGTCTTATGCCACCATTATATTACATTTATTAAGTGGAATGAGTACCTTTTTTGCAGGGGTCTCTGCTATAGCTTTTGCCATAAGTGGTGTCAGCTCTCCCAGTAACGCATTGGCACATACGATGCCGATGGGTCCTAAGATGATATCTACCTTGGCGGCATTATATATAATAGCATTTTCACCGGTTGCCCCTTCAGCTGCACCAGCTTTCAGCATCAAAGACGTCGCTAAAGAATTGGTTCCTAATGCAATGATTTCAATACTATTTCCAAAAGTCTCTTTTAATTTTCCAACAATGGCTTTGCCTATGCCTCCGCCTTGTCCATCTATCACAGCAATACGCATTTTCTCCCTCCGCTCCCTAAGCCTATAACCTTATTATACCAAACCCTTACATCAAATGATTGGTTTTTTATAGTCTAAAACTTATTTTTTTGAAAAGCCGCAGATAGGACAGTTTTGGAGTGAAAGCGGCAGCTCAAGCCCACAGTTATCCATTAATTGTGCATTGGACAAAATCTCCCCTGACAGTCCGTCTGCAGCTATTTTGCCGTCTTTTATCACAATTACCCTTTGACAAGTTTCAAACACCATGTCCAAATCATGACTAGTAATTATCTTAGTGTGTTCAAAGCCTTTTAACAGAGTGATGACCCTGCGTCTTGACTTTGGATCTAGTCCCGAAGTGGGCTCATCCATTATAAGTACATCCGGTGCCATTGACAAAACAGAGGCGATAGCAGCGGATCTTTTCTCTCCGCCGGATAGCTTAAAGGGCGCTCTGTCTTCCAGATGAGATATACCTACCATTTCCAGTGCTGATTTCACGCGGACGGCTACTTCATTTTCATCCAGTTTATAATTCCTAGGCCCAAAAGCCACATCATCGTACACCGTTGTCATAAACAACTGATCATCTGGATTCTGGAAAACCATTCCTAGTCTCTGCCGCATCATTGGCAGTGTTTTTGGGGTCACACGCACATCTCCTACCAAAACCTCGCCGTCATCTGGAAAGAGAATTCCCATCAGCAGCATTAAAAGTGTTGACTTTCCTGCACCATTTGCGCCAATAATCCCCACCGATTCCCCGTGATAAATTGTAAAAGACATATCTTTTATGGCTTCATATCCATCTGGATATGAAAAATGCAATTTTTTTACCTCAAGCTTATGATGACTCATCTATTTAATCACTCCTGTAACTACTGAACCTATTAGCATAGGTAGATTATAAATTTTTGCTATACTAAAAAACAAACACCATCCTGTCAGATAGAGAAAATCGTAAAATCCAATTTTTTTGATATCTCCTGTATTGTACTCTCCTGTAAAACCTCTTAGACTCATAGCTTCATAAATCCTCTGTGCTCTCTCAAAGGTTCTTAGCATTAGTCCTCCTGCAAAAGAACCCCATACACTGCGCTGCACCCCTTTTTGCTTAGGCGCCCTCATAGAGTAAGCCATTAACATCCTATAGACTTCCTCTATTAACACGGTAATATATCGGTACGTTAATACGATTTGAAGGACAAAAATTCTAGGGACTTTAAGCATCCGCAGTGCTGCCGCCAGCTGATCTATTCCAGTAGTTGCAATAAGTAAAATACTCGCAGTTATGGTTAAATCACATTTTATAAAAATAGCTAAAAAGGTAATCCACCCTTTTGAAATCACCATTTCTCCAATGACCACCGTCTGATTATCAAATACTGGGTTGAGTATGCCAATTCCAAGAATAAAGGGTTCAATGAACATAAGCCGCTTTAAAATAGGAACAACAGGCAGCTCTGCGAGTACAAAAATAATGACCAGATAAAAAACATAGGGTAAAAGACTAGCTATTTCATATCTTCCAAATGACACAACCACAGTCAAATAAACGACTGTGGTTAAAAGCTTTATAAGCGGGTGGATCCTATGTATAATAGTTTTTTTCTTTGCTAAATCATCCAAAAGTCTTATATTATAGAGTGCATTCATCATATTGGGCATGTTAAATTAAATCCTAACTTTTTTATTTTTCCTTTTGATGATACTAATTATAAATCCTGTAAAGCCTGCTAATATGAGGGTCAGAGTGCCTCCGACTATGCCTGAAACAGTAGTTCCAGCACTTACAGCTGGCCATGCCTCTTCTGTATTGTCCTCTACTTCATCCACTTCGGCCTCATTGGTCTTAAAGCCATAATCAGGCAAAATAGCTGTTTTACTTTGTATGTCAGCTAATGTTTGATGAATGCCATCCGGTGCTTCCAGCTCTGCTGTACCTGCCGTTCTTTCCATAGACCACTCCAGCCCATCTGGATGAGAAGATGCAAACCACGACAGCGCACCGCCAACTACAACTCCAGCAATGAGCAGGACTGAGAATACTTTCTTCATGCCTATACTTCCTATCGCTTCTCCAATAGCTGCTTTTTCTAGAATTTCTGGTCTAGCTCTCCAAACAAATGTTACAACTGCCGCAGTTACCAGACCTTCAACCACACCTATTGCAAGATGAATAGGCTGCATTAGCAGTAGAAAAGTCCCAAAAGGCAGCTCAGTTTTACCGGATAAAAACGTCTCAAGTACAACACTCAATGCACCTATTTGGAGGCCCACCACAGCTGATAGCGTTGACGCTCCAAAAATACGCTTAGATGTAAGTCCCTTACGGGTTATCCCTTTATAAATCATAGGATAGGCTATAAAACAAGTGTAAAACCCAAGGTTAAATACATTACATCCATACGCAAGTAATCCGCCATCTCCAAAAAATAAGGCCTGAATCAGTAGAATAGAGGCCATAGCCAAAAAGCCTGCATACGGTCCTAGTAATATGGCAAGCAGCATGCCTCCCCCGATATGCCCGCTTGACCCCGTTCCTGGTATTGCAAAATTTATCATTTGTGCTGCAAAAACAAAAGCTCCCATTACCCCCATCAGAGGAATCTTTTTCTCATCCATATCCTCTTGAATTTTTTTAATCGAATAAGCCGCAATTCCAGTAGAAGCAGCCAGTAAAGTACCACCTACTATAGGTGAGATTAAGGCATCCGCCATGTGCATAACATCAACTCCTTTACATGATAAAATGACCCAAAAAGGACAAGTTTTTAGGCTTTCTCCCCTTCATGGGTCTGATTAAATTTATTTTTTCTGATGATTACACAAACCTTCATGGTTCAAATTTATATTTACGATATCATATCCCATGAATTGTTGTCAACCATTATTTTACAGAAGATTTAAAAACTTCCTCCAATATATATTTTGCCGCCTGTTCAGCTCCGTTTTTTTGATGGATTTTCTGCAGATTTCTCTTCATCTTTTCCTTTCGGCTATGCATATACTCTATGGCACACTCCAGACTTTTTCCCTCTACCTCTTCTAAGCACAAGGCTGCCCCTTTTCCCTCTGCTAATTGCGCTCTTTTCACCTGGTCGTCATGTACCGTGTTTAGGTTAGGTACAAATAAACTTGGTACTCTAAAATATAAAAGTTCATGAAACGTATTATAACCAACTGCCGATACCGCAAAATCATTGGCCTTAAAATATCTTGCATTGGGATAACTTCTTACAATCTTAACTCTTTTATCTTTGATACAAACTTTCTCTCCGATAATCGATTCACCTAAAAGCACCATATGATTTGGATTTTT
>JARBTY010000047.1 GCA_029239935.1 Clostridia bacterium
AAGCCAGAGGAATCACTGGATGTGAATGACATTATTTTTAATAACTATGATTACATCGTAGTAGATGAATTTCATATGTTAAGCGAGCAGCAAATCAATGAACTTTATAAACTCAGTGCCGTATCGACTGTTAATATCAGTATGTATGGTCTCAGAATGTCATGGAAAGGAACCCCGTTTCCAAGTGCTGCCCTGGCGCTTGGCTATGCGGACGAAATAGAGATTATTCGTATGGTAGACAAGGATCAAAACACCCTTAACCACCATATTAAATATACAAACGGTGTCCCAAGTCAGCTGGTAAGTGACGAACAAACGATTGTAATAGGTGATTTGGACAAAACAAATTATACAACGGTATCCAAACATGACTTTTATAAGATTTATAAAATGTTAGGACAAGTAGAGGAGTAACCTATGGGTAAAAAATTTGATGGATACTTACTGGTAACAGATATGGACGGCACACTTCTTAATGATAAAGGGAAGGTATCAAAGGCGAATAAAGAAGCCATCAGCTACTTTATGGAAGAGGGAGGACTTTTTACTGTAGCAACGGGAAGAATGACGCCTTCAGCTAAAAACATCATTTATCCTTTAAAGATTAATTTCCCAGCTATTCTTTATAACGGCTGTAAAATCTATGATTATGCAAATGATAAAATACTTTATGAGTCTTTTTTAGAGGAAGAAAGAAAAGGCGTTATTGAGATTTTAAAAAAAGAAGAGCCTTATTTAGGGATAGAAATTTATAGTAATGAAACCATTTATATCTACAAGCCCTGTAAGTATTCCTATCGGTTTTCGAGACAGGGGTATGATGTGATCCGGCAGATCAAACCAGAAATTTGGGAAAGAAAATGGACTAAAGTCCTATTAATAGGTGAAGAAGAAGAGATGGACCACCTAGAAAGTATTTTTCATGAGAAATACGATAAGGAGCTGGTGATACGAAGCGGCGCCAGGTATTTGGAGATTGTGCCTCAGTACAGTACGAAAGGGGCAGCGCTTAACTACCTGACTCATTTATATGGTATCGATCCGACGAAGGTGATTGCAGTGGGAGATAACATGAATGACATAGAGCTTTTAGAAAATGCGGCTTACGGTTTTTGTGTTGCCAATGGCGCCAAAAGACTGTTAGATGGGGCTAAGCATTTGGCACCTAGTAACAATGAAGATGCCATCAGTTATGTGATTCAATGGATGGGACTAAATTTGCTTTGAGCCGCCTTGACGGCTCTTTTTTGTTGGTATAAATTAGGACTAGATAAAAGTTCATGTTTAGTTCATAGAACTTCATTAATATACAGTTACAACAAACTTATTGGAGGAATGACATATGACAGCAAAGAGGAACAGCAAAAAAGGTTTAATCATTGGAGTAAGTGTTGTAGTAATAGCAACAGCATGTTTTGCAGCACCCATGCTATTTGGCAGAAATGGAGCGAAGGACTATACGGAAGAAACAGTAAAAATAGGAGATATAACAACATACTACAGTTTTAGCGGAGTAGTAGAAAGTGAAAATAGAGAAAGCATCATCAGTGAAAAAACCATGCAGATTGATGAAATAAAGCTGACAGAAGGTACACTTGTAAAAAAAGATGATGTACTTATTGAAACGACGCAGGGAGATGAAATTAAAGCACCTATTGATGGTGAAATTTCAAAACTTTATATTGAGGAAAATGAACAGATTATGCCGGGCGCAGTGATTGCGGATCTAGTTGATTATGATAATCTGCAAATAACAGTTAAGGTGGATGAATATGATTTGCCGGCCATCACAGTAGATAAAGAAGTAGATGTAACGATCGGAGCAATTGATAAAGAGATAAAAGGAAAGGTTTCCAGTGTTTCTAAGGAAGCAACACATGTCAACGGCGTATCTTTTTTTACAGCAACCATTGACTTAGAACAAGATGAGGCTATTAAAGTCGGCATGAGTGCCGAGATTAAGTTATTAAACCAAAAGGCTTCAGGCGCCACAATAATGACCATGAAAGCTTTACAGTTTGATGACAATAATAAACCTTATGTCTTCATTAAATCAGAACAAAATGAACCCGTGACTAAGTATGTACAAGCCGGTATGAATGATGGTACAACTGTAGAAATAACGGAAGGTCTCACAGAGGGGGATATCCTAATGATTCCAAAAGCAGCAAGTACCGCTGTAAATGGTTTTGGATCAGGAAAAGGTATGAGTCAAGGCCCAATGGGAGGTGGCAGTGATGAGTGAGCAGATCTTAAAGATGGAGCATATTGTTAAAAGTTATCTGATGGGAGAAGAAGTGCAGACGGTGCTTGAAGGGGTTGACCTATCCATTAATAAGGGAGAATTTGTATCAATACTGGGACCTTCGGGTTCGGGTAAATCAACACTGATGAATATTATTGGCTGTCTGGATGTGCCAACTGAGGGGAAATATACCTTATCCGGACATGAGGTAGAAGGGCTTGATGAGGCAGAACTTGCCCATATTAGGAACAAAGAAATTGGTTTCATATTTCAGCAATTTCAGCTTTTACCCAGACTTTCGGCCCTTGATAATGTGGAACTGCCCCTTATTTACGCAGGAATCCCTGAAAAAGAAAGAAAAATCAAAGCAGCAGATATGCTGACAAGAGTTGGACTCGAAGATAAAATGAAAAACCGCCCCAACCAGCTTTCAGGAGGGCAGCAGCAACGAGTTGCCATTGCAAGAGCGATGGTAACAGAGCCGACTATCCTTCTGGCAGATGAACCAACAGGCGCTCTCGATCAAAAAATGGGACAGCAGATTATGACACTTTTTCGTCAGCTACATGAAGAAGGCAAAACGATTGTTATGATTACTCACGATTTTAATATCGCTCAAAAAGGGAGCCGCATTGTACGGATATTAGACGGCAAATTAATTGAGGAGGGCAGCTATGTTTAAAGAAAGCATCAAGATGTCATGGCAAAATATTATTCATAATAAAGTCAGGTCTCTGCTTACTATTTTAGGGATTGTGATTGGTGTGGCTTCAATTATAGCCCTCATTACCATTGTTCAGGGGGCAACAGACAGTGTTACAAGTCAAGTTGAATCCATTGGAGCTGATAAAATAACGATACAAACCCAAGGTACCCCTCTTAAGCAAGGTCTTTTAAACAGCGATGTCAAAAAGCTTGCAGAGGTTGAAAATGTTTTAGGTGTAGCCCCTACAATAACTGGAAGGACAGCTGTAGTGTATGATAAGACAGTTAAAGAAGATGTTGTTGTACAGGGTAAAAACGAAGTGTATTTTTCTAAAACAGAGGATTTGATACAATCGGGCAGAGGCATCAATATTTTAGATATAGAAAGCAAAGGTAAAGTGAGCCTAATCGGACAAAATATTGTAGATGAATTGTTCTGGGGCCAAGACCCTATCGGAAAGGAGCTGACTGTCGGGGGAGTAACCTATACGGTGATTGGTACTTTGCAAGGCTCTTCTGGTTTTTCAATGACTTCAAATGATGATGCAGTGATTATTCCTTATACAACGGCTATGAGCTTTTTAGGGACAAAATATATATCAAGCGTGGATGTCTATATGTCAGATAGTGTGTATTCGGGAGCCATAACAACATCTATTGAAACAGTACTGAAAGAAGCCTTTAACTACAATGAAGATGGGTATGTTATTACCAATATGCAGGATATTTTAGATACAATTAGTCAAATGACTAATACCCTTAGTCTAATGCTTGCGGGTATCGCCTCCATTTCACTTATTGTAGGTGGTATTGGGATTATGAATATGATGCTTGTGTCTGTAACGGAACGTACAACTGAAATAGGTCTTAGAAAAGCATTGGGTGCTAAGCCTCAGAGGATACAGCAGCAATTTTTAATGGAAGCCATCTTTTTATCTTGTTTTGGCGGCATCATGGGGCTCCTAATAGGTGTAGCTATTGCGTATGGTGTTTGTATACTCATAGGAACGGTGTTTTCATTATCTGCTGGAACGGTAGCTTTAGCACTTGGGTTTTCAGCTTCTATCGGTATTGTATTTGGTTTTGCACCAGCAAGAAAAGCTTCACAGCTCAATCCTATAGAGGCCCTGAGAAGTATATAAAGATGTAACTATATAAGCGGGATAAAAGGAGAATGAGCTTATGTTTAATATCCTAGTGTGTGAAGATGACAATAATATAAGAAGACTTATAAGCCATTACCTCAAAAAAGAAGGTTATAAAGTGCTTGAAGCCAGTGACGGAGAAGAAGCCCTAAAGGTGTTGGACGGCCATCACATTGATCTGATGATTACAGATATTATGATGCCAAAAGTAGACGGACTGGAGCTGACGGCAGACCTTAGAAGTGCTGGATATGACATGCCGATATTGATGATTACAGCCAAAGAAACAATAGAGGATAAGACAGATGGGTTTTCTTCGGGGGTGGATGACTATATGGTGAAGCCTATAGATATGGATGAGATGCTCCTAAGAGTATCGGCCCTCCTAAGAAGAGCCAGAATAGCCAGTGATAAAAAGATTGAAATGAAAGACATGGTATTAGAATATGACAGTTTAACACTAACGACAAAAGACAAAGTGCTGGAGCTCCCTAAAAAAGAGTTTCAGCTTTTATTCAAGCTTTTATCTCAACCCAAAAGAATTTTTACAAGGCAGCAATTAATGGATGAAATATGGGGTTTTGATGCTACCAGCGATGAAAGAACTGTAGATGTTCATATCAAAAGACTGAGAGAAAAACTGACACATATTGAGGCTTTTGAGATTGTAACCGTGAGGGGCCTTGGCTACAAAGCGGTGAAAAGTCCATGAGGCAAAAGCTCTTTATCTCCATTTACACAAGATTCATCAGTATTTTTTTAGGGGTCATATTCCTTTCCAGTATCATTACTTTTGGAATCATTTCCCTTACAAAAGTTGAGGATATACAAGGGTTTATACAAAAGCAGCTAAATGATCAGCTCATGACTATCAAAACACTTGTGGTTGATAAAAACATTCCCCTTGAAGAAGCAGTCGTGTATTTTGAAGAAGACTATATCGAAACGGTTATCTTTGAGAACTTCACAGCACTCGAGGGGGATACGAGATATATTTTGTCAGAAGCTGATAAGGTAAAATTAGAAAAGGGAGAAATAGTGGTTTCGAAGCTAAAAAACAGAGAAGATCTGCCATTTGGCATTATGCCCGTAGGCAATAGCTATTTAGCAGCTTCTCCCCATTTAGAAAACAATGCTGTTGCAGGTTTTACAAAAGTCATGAGAACGGCTCTACTGATTATGATTATTTTAGGTTCAGTACTGACCATACTTGCTGTGGCGATGATTGTTAAACCTATCAAAGAAATTACCCATGCAGCCAAAGAGGTGTCAAACGGCAATTTTAACATTAGCCTAAGGCCACAGGGAAATGATGAAATAGCAGAACTTACCCGCCATTTTAACAGCATGATAAGAGAACTTAAGGCAAATGAATACCTTCATAAGGATTTTATAAGCAGTGTATCTCATGAATTCAAAACGCCTATTTCCTCATTAAAAGGTTTTGCAAGACTTCTTAAAGATAAAACTTTAAAGGAAGAGCAAAGAGAGGAGTGTGCAGATATTATTCTTGCAGAAAGTGAAAGGCTTTCGCATTTGTCCACAAGTTTACTTAGACTGTCGGAACTGGATCATAAGGTGATTCGTCATGCAAGAAGTAATTTTTCTCTTGATGAACAGATTAGAAGAGTTATCCTTTTGCTGCAGGAAAGGTGGGAGGCAAAAAATCTGAATTTGGATATTGAAATGGAAAATATAAGCTATCATGGTGATGAGGCCCTTCTGCAGCAGGTTTGGATTAATCTTATCAGCAATGCGATCAAATTCACGCCGAATGGCGGCGCAATTACCGTAGAACTGAGTAAAGGTAAAAAATGTCTTATAAAGATATCGGATACAGGGATAGGCATAGCGCAGGATGATCAAGAGAAGGTGTTTGAGAGATTCTATAAATCAGATAGAGCCAGAAATCAAGAGGGCAATGGACTTGGACTTTCCATTGTTAAAAAGATAGTAGAGCTGCATAATGGCAGAGTATGGGTAGAGAGTGAAGGCGGAGAAGGGAGTACATTTTTTGTGGAATTATAATAGCTTTTATATTGACACCGGCACGGAACTATGTTACGATATATCACAGAAAAATGAATAGCGATATTACCTTTAAGCTTGGTCCAGAGAGGCCAAAAAGGAGATAAAAATGAGACAATTAAGCATTTACCCAACAAACAATCAAAGAGCATTGAAAAATAGTAAACAATCAAAATTAAATATAAAAATTGCAGATACATACTTTATGAAAGAAAGTATAAGTGTCTTAGCTTATGATTTCCCAAAATTAGTGTTGTCTCCTGCAAAAACAAAGGTAATGAAAAGATGATAAATCTTTTTATTACCTTTTATTTTTATTAAATTCTAAAAGGATGGTGCTGTGATGCTTCGCAAAAAAGATTTATTAGGAATAAGAGATTTAGAAGTTGATGAAATCATGTCCATCATAGAGTTAGCTAAGGACATGAAACCAGTCGTTTTAGGTTTTGAGGATAAAATGACATTGCTGAAAAACAAGAGTGCAGTCACTTTGTTTTATGAAAATAGTACCCGCACAAGACTTGCCTTTACGATGGCAGGGTCGTATTTGGGAGCTGCTGTCACAGATCTTGGAATTGCCACAAGCAGCGTACAAAAAGGCGAAACTTTGGTAGATACGGGTATAACAGTGGATAGAATGGGTATAGACTACATGATTATAAGACATAGTATGAGTGGAGCAGCCCACCTGTTGGCTAAAAATGTTAAAGCTGCTGTGATCAATGCAGGAGATGGAGCCAATGAGCATCCAACCCAAGCTCTTTTAGATCTTTATACAATCTATGAAAAAAAGGGTGGCTTTAAAGGGCTCCGGGTAACCATAGCAGGAGATATCGCTCACAGCAGGGTGGCCAGGTCTAATCTATTTGGACTGGTTAAACTAGGAGCTCATGTGACGCTCGCGGGACCTGGGACACTGACGGCAAAAAGTATGGAAAGCCTTGGCTGCAAAGTGACAACCGATGTGAGAGAGGCTGTCAAAGGAGCCGATGTGGTGATGGGACTCCGTATTCAGATGGAAAGACAAAAAGGAGGACTTTTCCCAGACATTAGGGAATACAGTCAGATTTATGGTTTAGATGAAGAGGCCTTTTCTTATGCAGGAGGGGATGCAATGCTGATGCACCCAGCGCCTGTTAACAGGGGAGTAGAGCTTATGCCTGAGCTTTTAGACAGTTCGGTTTCAGTTATAGATGAACAGGTGACAAATGGCGTAGCTGTAAGGATGGCTATTTTGACGCTTTTAAATGAAGGGAGAAAAAACAGATGAAACTTTGCATTACAAACGGATTATTAATTAACCCCAAAACCCATACAGAAGAAATAACAGATATTTGGATTGAAGAAGGTCAAATTATAGCGATAGGCAGTCAGCCAGCTTACACAGCAGACGAAATAATTGATGCAAGCGGTAAATGGGTTGTCCCAGGACTTATTGATCTCCATGTGCATTTTAGAGAACCCGGTTTTGAACACAAAGAAGACATTAAAAGCGGATGTGAGGCAGCAGCTAGAGGAGGATTTACAACGGTGTGCTGTATGCCAAACACAAACCCTGTAATAGATAACGAATACATTGTAGAATATATTAAAACGATGGCGGCTAAAGCCAATGGGGTCAATGTACTGCCAGTGGGGGCCATCACTAAGGGGCAGCAGGGAGAAAGTCTTGCAGGGATTGGTAAAATGGCAGAACACGGCATCTGTGCGGTCAGTGAAGACGGCAAATCAGTGATGGATGCAGGACTGATGAAAAAGGCCATGCAGTATGTCAAACCTTTTAATCTTCCAATCTTTTCTCACACAGAAGACCACACTTTGGCAAGCGGCAGTATGAATGCGGGGGAAAATGCCCAGCTTTTTGGCATCAAGGGAATAGGAAGAGAAGCAGAGGAAGTTATTGTAGCCAGAGATATTATTTTAGCCAAATACACAGGAGCTAAGCTTCACCTAGCCCATATGAGTACCAAGGGCAGTGTGGAACTGATACGTATGGCAAAGATGCAGGGAATAGCTGTAACCGCAGAAACAGCACCCCATTACTTTACTTTAGATGACAGCCTTTTAGGGGATTATGACACCCATAAAAAGATGAATCCGCCTCTTAGAACAAAAGAAGATGTAGAGGCTATGAAAATGGCACTTAAAGAAGGTATAATAGATGTGATTGCAACAGATCATGCGCCCCATCATTATGATGAGAAAAATGTAGAATTTGATAAAGCACCTTTTGGTGTCGTTGGCTTAGAAACAAGTTTTGCCATAAGCTATACACATCTTGTTGAAGCAGGGATTTTGACCCCATTGGAGCTTATTGATAAAATGAGCACAAAACCAGCTGAAATACTCGGAATCGATAAAGGCAGTATTGAAGAGGGCAAAGCGGCAGACATTACAATCATTGATACAAAAGCTAGCTATAAGGTAGACCCCAAAGCATTTGTCAGCAAAGGTAAAAATACGCCTTTTACGGGAATGAGTGTAACAGGTGAAGTGGTGTATACGCTAGTTAGCGGTAAGGTAGTTTATAAAAAATAATTGCTAAACACTAGAATAATTATTAAATATATTGCATAAAAATGCAAAAATGGCTACAATAGAGATAGAGTGAGCCAAACAAAGGAGAACACACATGATAGATAGATTAATGACGAAAATCAAACAAACTCAAAACCCTACCGTTGTGGGATTAGATCCTACTTACAGCATGATTCCTTCTTTTATCAAAACAGAAATGCTGGAGACTTTTGGAAAGACACCTAAAGCAGTAGCAGAAATGTTTTTAAAGTTTAATAAAAGTATTTTAGATGAAGTGCATGCGGTGATACCAGCTGTTAAGCCTCAGATTGCCATGTATGAACAATACGGACTTGAAGGCCTAAGAGCTTACATTGAAACGATAGCTTATGCTAAAGAAAAAGGCCTTGTGGTCATAGGGGATGTTAAAAGAGGTGATATTGCTTCTACAGCAGCAGCTTATGCCGGACATATTGCAGGGGTAGAGATTGAAGGTGGACATTGGGATCTATGGCAGGAGGACGCCGTAACACTTAATCCTTATATGGGTTTTGACGGCATCTCCCCTTTTATCGCAGCATGTAATCAATACGATAAAGGGCTTTTTATCCTAGTTAAGACCAGCAATCCAAGCGGCGTGGAGCTTCAGGACCTTATCACAGATGGGCTTCCGGTTTATGATAAAGCAGCGGATTTGGTCAGCAAATGGGGAGAACTGGCTATGGGTGAGCTAGGCTACAGCAAAATAGGTGCTGTGGTAGGCGCTACATACAGGGAGCAGGGTATAGAGCTTAGACAAAGAATGCCTCATACCTTTTTCCTAGTGCCTGGCTATGGGGCGCAGGGAGGTAAGGCAGAAGACCTCAAAGATTATTTTGATAAAGATGGAGCAGGTATTATCGTCAATTCTTCAAGAGGCATTATCGCTGCGTATCAAAATGATAAGGAAGTATCTGAAAAGGAATTTGCCGTTGCTTCTAAAAAAGCGGTTTTAGCTATGAGAGATGATTTACAAGGAGTGATGAACTGATGAAAGCACAGCTTATATTAGAAAATGGTATGATCTTCGAAGGCAAAGCCTTTGGTTATTTAAAAGAAACAATAGGTGAAGTTGTTTTTAATACAGGTATGACAGGTTATCAAGAGATTTTAACGGATCCTTCTTATTATGGACAGATGGTAGTGATGACTTATCCGCTAGTTGGAAATTATGGGATTAACCTTGAAGATATGGAAAGCTACAAGGCCCATGTAAGGGCTTTTATTGTAAGAGAAAAATGCGATTATCCTAACAACTTCAGATGTGAGCTTACTTTAGACGGATACCTTAAGTCTCAAAAGATTATAGGACTTGAAGGCATTGATACAAGAGCACTTACTAAGGTGATTAGAGAGCACGGTACGATGCGGGCGATTATTGCTGTAAGAGAACTTACTCCAAGTCAGATTAAGCTCAAAATAGATGCCTTTAATAATCAAATGGCTGTCTCAGAAGTGACAGTAAAAGAAAAATATGAGGTGAAAGGCAGCGGCATTCATGTGGCAATGATTGACTGCGGTATTAAACAAAATATTATCCGCTCATTTAAACAGAGAGGATGCCGTATGACGGTATTTCCAGCCTCAGCTACAGCAGAAGAAATCCTCAGTGTCAATCCAGACGGTGTCTTTTTATCAAATGGGCCGGCAGACCCTAAAGATGTACCGGAGGTGGTAGAAGCGGTTAAAAATATCATAGGTAAAAAACCAATCACAGCTATTTGCCTCGGACACCAGCTGCTTTCCCTTGCATTAGGCGGAGACACTATGAAACTAAAATTTGGCCACCATGGCTGTAACCACCCTGTCAAAGATTTTGTAAGTAATCGTGTTTATATTACGTCACAAAATCATAACTATGTGGTGGCAACACTGCCAGAAGGGGCCAAGGTCACTCATACAAACCTCAATGACCAGACGGTAGAAGGGATGTATTTTGAAGATCTTAATATCTACAGCGTACAATTTCACCCAGAAGCAAGTCCGGGTCCAACAGATACAGCACATATATTTGACGAATTTATTACGGTAATGCAGGGAGGTAAATTATAATGCCAAGAGATATGAGTATAAAAAAAGTACTGGTAATAGGCTCAGGCCCTATTGTTATAGGGCAGGCAGCCGAGTTTGACTACTCAGGGACTCAGGCTTGTCAGGCGATTAAAGAGGAAGGCATAGAAGTTGTCCTTGTTAACAGCAACCCAGCGACCATTATGACGGACAAAGAAGTGGCAGATAAAATATACATCGAACCACTTACGATAGAATTCATTGAAAAAGTTATTATCAAAGAAAAACCAGACAGTCTCTTAGCTGGAGTGGGGGGGCAGACAGGACTTAATCTAGCTGTTGAGCTTCACGATAAAGGCATTTTGGAAAAATATAATGTAAGGGTTATAGGGACCCAAATCTCAGCGATTAAAGAAGGGGAAGACAGAGAAGATTTTAGAGCTCTGATGGCCCGTATTAATCAGCCTGTTATAGAGAGTAAAACAGTAGAAACTGTAGAAGAAGCTGTTAAGTTTGCAAGAAAGATTGGTTATCCAGCGGTTGTCAGACCTGCTTACACCCTAGGAGGAACAGGGGGCGGTATTACGGAGACCGAAGAGGAGCTAAGAGAAATAGCTGCAAGCGGACTTCATCTTTCGAGGGTGCATCAAGTGCTTATTGAAAAATGCATCAAGGGCTGGAAAGAAGTAGAATACGAAGTGATGAGGGATCAGTATGGAACAGCTATTACAGTGTGTAATATGGAAAACATTGACCCTGTAGGTATTCATACAGGAGACAGCATCGTTGTAGCACCTTCACAAACCCTCTCAGATAAAGAATATCAAATGCTAAGAAGGGCTTCACTGGATATCATATCCGCCTGTGATATCAGAGGAGGCTGTAATGTTCAGCTGGCACTTAATCCCGACAGCTTTGAATACGCCGTTATTGAGATCAATCCAAGGGTAAGCCGCTCATCGGCACTGGCTTCTAAAGCAACTGGCTATCCAATCGCCAGAGTATCAGCTAAGATTGCTTTAGGCTATGGCCTAGACGAGATTCCTAATACGGTAACAGGCAAAACTTATGCGTGTTTTGAGCCAACCCTTGACTATGTGGTTGTTAAAATTCCAAAGTGGCCTTTTGATAAATTCTATACAGCTAAACGTACACTGGGTACCAAGATGATGGCAACAGGTGAAATCATGGCCATTGGTAATAATTTTGAAAGTGCCTTCCTAAAAGGTCTGCGTTCCCTTGAGATCGGACAGTTTAGCTTTAAGCACAAAAAGCTTCAAGAGTGTTCATTGGATGAGCTCAAAGAAAAAGTAGTACTCGCAGATGATGAGAGAATTTTTGCTTTAGCAGAGATGCTCCGCAGACATTACAGAGAAGAACAGGTGTGCAAACTGACAGGCATGGATATTTTCTTTGTTAAACGCTTCAAATGGATTGTAGAACAGGAAGAGCTTCTTTCGGAAATGACTTTTGATGAGTTTACACCGTATTACCTGCGTAAGCTTAAAAGACGTGGATTTGCAGATAAGGCAATCGCTGAGCTTGTTGGCGTAACTGAGCAAGACATCAGAGAGCTGCGTTTCAAATGGGAAATCACACCTGTTTATAAAATGGTAGATACCTGCGGCGGTGAGTTTGAAGCAGAGTCTCCATACTACTATTCAACTTATGATACAGTCGATGAGGTGGGAGTCTCTGAAAGACGTAAAGTGATGGTTATTGGGTCAGGACCTATCAGGATTGGGCAAGGCATCGAATTTGACTACTGCTCAGTACATGCCATTACGGCTTTAAGAGCTAGGGGAATTGAAACAATCATTGTTAATAATAACCCTGAGACGGTAAGTACAGACTTTAATATATCGGATAAACTTTACTTTGAACCATTAACAGATGAAGACTTTTATCATATCTATCTCAAAGAAAAGCCAATGGGTGTTATACTGCAGTTTGGTGGGCAGACAGCAATCAAGCTGGCTAAATTCTGTGATAAGATGAATATCCCTGTTTTAGGCACACATCCTACGCAAATTGATGCAGCAGAAGACCGTGAGAAGTTTGATGAGGTACTTGAAAAGCTTCAGATTAAGAGACCAAAAGGAAAAGCTATATGGTCTGTAGAAGAAGGGCTAAAGGTGGCTGTGGACTTAGAATATCCAGTTCTTGTAAGACCTTCCTATGTGCTTGGGGGCCAAGGCATGGAAATTACTTATGAAGAAGTTCAGCTTAAAAAATACCTTGAAAACGCTTTTGACAGAGATCCAGAAAATCCTATCCTTATTGATAGGTACCTGATGGGTCGTGAAATAGAAGTGGATGCCCTGTGTGATGGAGAAGAAATTTTGATACCAGGTATTATGGAGCATTTAGAAAGAGCGGGTATCCACTCTGGAGACAGTACAAGTATTTATCCAAGTGTCAATATCCCAGAACATATTAAAGAAAAAATCATCGTGTGTACGAAGCAGATTGCCAAAGAGCTTAAAGTACTTGGTATGATTAATATTCAATATATCGAGTATAAAAATGATCTTTATATTATAGAAGTTAACCCCCGTTCAAGCCGAACAGTACCTTATATTTCAAAGGTGACCAATGTGCCGATTATAGATTTGGCCGTTAGGGTAATGATGGGTGAAAAGTTAGTAGATATAGGGTATGGCACAGGACTCTACCCAGAACCACAAAATTTTTATGCGGTTAAAGTACCTGTTTTCTCAACAGAAAAACTGCCAAGAGTAGAAGTAAGTCTGGGACCTGAGATGAAATCAACTGGTGAAGTTTTAGGAGTGGGGACAACAGTGGAAGAGGCACTTTATAAAGGCTTTATTGCAGCAGGCAAGAGCCTTCCAAGACAAGGGGGCACTATTTTCGCTACGATTCAGAAATATGATCAGGACGAATTTACAACGCTTGCAAAACGCTTTGCGAGCTTAGGTTACCACTTTGTTGCCACAGAAGGTACGGCCAAAAAGCTGCAAGAGAGCGGCATCACGGCCAAAGTTGTAGCCAAATTATCAGAGGGCACGGATGAAATCATCAATGTCATAAGAAGCGGAGAAGTTAACCTGGTTGTTAACACACCAACAAAAGGCAATGATTCTAACCGTGACGGGTTTAAAATAAGAAGAGCTGCCATTGAGGCCTCTTTACAGATCGTGACATCCTTAGATACACTTAAAGCCATGGCAGATATTGTAGAAAAACAAATTACCATAGAAGAAACCAATATTTATGATATGGGAGCAGGATCACATGAGTAAAAAAGTCGTATCCGGAAAAATATTACAAAATATAGAAATTGCTTCAGGTGTTTACCGCATGGTTATTGAAAATAAGGAGATAGCGCTGCTGGCAGCTCCTGGACAATTTGTTAATGTTTATCCAAAGAGCAAGCATACACTATTACCTAGGCCTATAAGTATTTGTGAAATAGTAAGGGATACGTTGACCTTGGTTTATGGCGTGGTTGGAGAAGGTACAAAGGAATTTTCAGAGTACAAAGTGGGTACAAGGCTTAGGTTAAGTACACCGGTGGGTACAGGCTTTAGGCCGCAAGATACCGAGTGTGCTGTTCTAGTTGGCGGAGGCATTGGCGTGCCTCCGCTGGTGGAACTGGCCAAGGCCTTAACTTGCCCTAAAATAGCTGTGATTGGTTTTAGAGATGAACCCTTTTTAAAGCTAGAACTGGAAAAGGCAGGGGCTAAAGTCTATATTGCCACAGACAGCGGCAAAGCAGGCTTTAAAGGGAATGTCATTGACTTGATAAAAAAAGAGGGCATAGAAGGGGATTATTTTTATAGCTGCGGTCCTAAGGTGATGCTGAAGGCACTTACAACTTATTGCGGCGAAAAGAATATACCGATACAAGTTTCCTTGGAAGAACGGATGGGCTGTGGATATGGTGCATGTGTTGGCTGCGTATGCAAAATTAAAGACTCAGAAAACCCAGGTTATGAACATAAGAAAGTATGTAAAGAGGGACCAGTCTTTTTAGGAAGTGAGGTCGTTTGGGATGAATAACATAGATTTAAGTGTAACGATTGCGGGGGTTGTTTTAAATAACCCGATTACGACAGCTTCAGGGACTTTTTCTGCCCAGGACAGCGGGGCCTTTTATGACCTCAATGAACTAGGTGCAATGATTACCAAAGGTGTGGCGAGTAGCCCTTGGGAAGGCAATCCTACTCCTCGAATAGCAGAAACTTACGGGGGTATGCTTAATGCGGTAGGTCTTCAAAATCCGGGCATAGATTATTTTATAGCTAAGGAGCTGCCTTATCTGAGACAATTTGATACCAAAATCATTGTTAATGTGGCAGGCAGAAGCATTGAAGAATATTGTGAAGTGGCTGAAAAACTCAACGAAACAGAAGTGGATATGTTGGAGATTAATATCTCTTGTCCAAATGTTAAAAAAGGTGGTATAGGGTTTGGGACCCAAGGTGAGATGGCTGCCAAAGTAACACAGGAAGTTAGAAAGGTTACTCAAAAACCTATTATTATAAAACTTACTCCAAATGTTACAGATATTACTGAGATTGCAAAAGCTGTGGAGGCTGAAGGAGCAGATGCAGTCTCGCTTATTAATACACTGCTAGGGATGAAAATCGATGTACACAAAAGAAAACCCGTACTTGCCAATAAAATGGGCGGATTTTCAGGACCAGCTATCAAACCCGTAGCTGTAAGGATGGTTTATCAGGTACGAAAAGCAGTGAGGATTCCGATTATTGGCCTTGGAGGCATTATGACAGGGGAAGATGTGGTTGAGTTTATCATGGCAGGAGCAGATGCTGTTTCAGTTGGGACCGCAGCTTTTGCAAACCCAACAGCCCCGGTAGAGATTAAAAAAGAACTCTTGGCTTACATGGAGAAATACAACTTTAAAACACTGAGAGAAATACGAGAAGCGTTTAT
>JARBTY010000276.1 GCA_029239935.1 Clostridia bacterium
GCTTATAAGAATTATTGAGGAAAACAAGCTGTATGAGTTTGATAATGTTGAGGTACTTCCTGAGGTTTCCGTAAGCTCAGAGGAGAATAAAATACTTAAGTTTCAAAAGCTGTGTAATAGCCTTGGTATAAGAGATTATGAAGGAAAGCCTCTAGAGGAAGATAATAAGCTTGGACCAAGAACCAGGAGCTGCTATGGCAAAATGCCATGTCAGGTGGAAGGATCAGAAGGGGAGGCAGTAGCATTTATTCAAGAAGCACTTCATGTTTTGCCTTTTGATGGGATTTTTGGGCCAATAACTAAGAAGTATGTTATGGAATATCAAAAGGCTAAAAATATACAGGTAGATGGTATAGTAGGAGCCGAGACCTGGTCTGCTATCTTATCTGAATAAAAACCAACACCTATAACAATTAAGCTGTTATAGGTGTTGGTTTTTAAGCGGATTTTCGGTCATCACTGCTGCCAAGCTTTATTGAAAGTATGGTTGAAAGCTGGTTTATTGAAGCAGCAAGACTGTCTAACTTGCTTTCAATTCTTATTAAGAGATAGGCAGCAACGGCAATGGGGAAGCCAATGTTGGCCACAGCTTTTAAGAAGTCTTCCATGGGATTTTTTCCTCCTTTCCTGTTATTTATAGCAATAAATATACAGGAAGGGAGGCGGTTTTGGAAGTTATCATTATTTAGATTTTTAGGAAATCATATAGCAAAAATAAATTTTATATTTATATCTATGTGTTCTCGTAATATATTTTATACGAATGGTGCTAAGTCATAATTCTCTATTGCAAGGAAATATTTATCATTAGTATTGACAATAGGAGGCTGCCATGTTGCCATAGAACTATGCCACATATCGAGGTTAAGCATAGCTATACCGCCCGATACAATGGTATATGCTTTTAATAAAATTTCATCTATTTTACTCGAAGCATAAGAAATATCAAGCATTAAGTCCAAGTCAAAATCATCTTTTTGCCTTTTTCTATTTAAAATCTCACTTTAAGTTTCTAACACATCTCTAATAAATGTGTAATCTTCTCTGTCAAGCAACTCTTCCTCTTTATCTATTCTCAACAACTACACCGCTTTCTGTTAAACATTTTGCTAGGGAGTACAATTTCGTAATAATTTTATTCATCTCGATGTCATAAAATATTACACAAAAACTCTCGCGTCTTCTTTATTATTTATTACTTTTTAAGTATTTAGTCAATGTCTTCATAGAATCAGCATGGATTGAGTGTAGTATTTTTTTAGCTTCACTATCACTTATATTAGTCTGTGTAAGCCAATGAAAAATGAAACCAACAAGTCCAGAAGCAATATAATGTGTAGATAACTTGTAGATTTCTGTATTTGCATTATCAGATAATAAACTTGCATTTTTTAGTAAACTGCCATAGATGTTGTCTGATAGTGTTTTAAAGAAAACACCACTATCATTTTCTAATATAACCTGTAAAAACTCACTGTTTTTAGTGGCGTTTCTTATAATATTGTCTATATACTTGTTATAGATATTATTATCAATATCATTTACATCTTTCACAACTGTATCAAAAGCGTTCTTCATAGATTCTAAACAGTCATTAACAATGAAATCATATAAATCTTCTTTATAGGTATAGTGTGTATAGAATGTATTTCTACTACATCTTGCTTCATTACATATTTCTTTAACAGTTATTTCTTTTAATTTTTTCTTTTTTAGAAGTTTAAGAAGGCTATTTTTCAGATTTTCTTCGGTTTTTATAAATCTTAAATCATTATTATTCATTTCTTCTCCTTGTAAAGTACATTTCATATATAGAATGTACTTTATCTAACTTTTAGCAAATAAATTGTAAATTGAATCTTTTAAATGACATGTGTATTATTAAATTATAAATTTAACAAAGTTAAAAAACAAGGGGAGAAGAAAATGAACAGAGTATGTGAAATCTTAGGGATAAAATATCCATTCTTACAAGGAGCTATGGCTTGGCTCACAGATGCAGAGTTTGTAGCTGCGGTAAGCAATGCGGGAGGTCTTGGCATATTAGGACCCAATGCAGGACAAAAATCTGTTACTAGGGATCTATACGAAACCGGGGAAAGAATGCGTCGTGAGATTAAAAAGGTAAAAGAACTTACGGAGAAACCTTTTGCTGTTACCCTTATCGGGTCAAACGGAGAGGTATCTTCAGACTTTACGTTGAAAATTTTGGAGGTTGCTATTGAAGAAAAAGTTCCTGCTGTTCTTATAAATTCCATGGGAGTTGAGGGGGCTATGGGAATCCAGGAGGATCTCTTAATCCCTTTAAAAGAAAATAATATTAAGATAATCGTGCGTTCATGGCAGCCATCTATTAAAGATGCACAGTTAGTTGAAAGCCAAGGTGCAGATATATATATTGCCACCGGTTTTGATGAAGGCGGTACACTTCCAGGAGTAGCTATAGGATCATTTTCCATCCTGCCATATATAAAGGATGCAATTAAAATTCCTGTTTGCCTTGCAGGAGGCATCAGCGATGTAAGGAGTGCTAATGCAGCATTTGCACTGGGAGCGGAAGGAGTATATGTTGGTTCAAGACTCATTCCGACAGTAGAAAATCCTACCCATCAGAAGGTTAAGGAAATGATAGTAAATTCTACAGCAGAAGACCTTGCTCTTGTCAGAGTGGCGCCTGCATATTACAGGTCACTTCCTACAAAGCTTCGTGAAAAGCTCATTGAAAATGATGCCAAGATGAGCATGGAAGAAGTATTTCAAGAAAATGGAAAACTTATGGCAGGCACAAGTGGAATGCGTATTGGTATGCTGGATGGTGATCTTGAAAATGGTTATGTGTCCGTCGGTACCGGTATTTCTGTCATTCATTCCATTCAGCCTGTAAAAGAAGTTATTGAAGAGATGATGGCCGGATTCGTTAACGGAAGCATTTCTATCGGATAAATTTCGATAAAATATGGTTCTACGTCAAAAGTTGGAGTGGAACCAGTAAGAATCAAAATTAAGCATCGCTTTTCGAGGGGCAGAGACATCTGCTCCTCGTTTTGTCTTAATAGACTGCGTTACGGTGAGGGTAACGTGGAGATTAGGACAGGTACCAAGGTGGAGTGATTTACCAAAGATGGTGCAGTTTGTTCCTGTAAAGATGTCGAACGTTTCTTGCTAGCTTCGACAATGTAATTTTGACCATTGGTTCCAGGGCTTCAATCCTCTAGAAGAGAAGGTGCCTGACTTACATGTGATCGGTGATGCGGTGAAGGCGAGACGAATCGTGACATCCGTAGAGGAAGCAGCACGGCTTGCGGTAAGCATATAAGTTAGTGGGTGCATAAATAGTAAAAATGTATACTGATATTCATTTAAACTCTATCTCTAGAATTTCTGCATATTTGTATCACTTTTCTATCACAACACATATGGAGACGGTCGTCTTGATGTCGCGCAATGACAAATAAGTAGGACCCAAATGGCTTAAAATTAAAGGTTTTCAGACTTTCGGTAATAACTGATTGCTGGAAACCTTATATTTTTATCTTTCAATAGTATCCCCGGCAAAAAAGCATTGTTGGGTTGAGACTACCTTGTTTTTCTTGCTTATTAGCATGGTTTTACCGCAGCTCATACCCGCAGAGGTTTCGGCGGTCACGCAGATTGTCCAAGGATTGATTGATAATTTACCAATGCTGGCCTTCTATGATT
>JARBTY010000048.1 GCA_029239935.1 Clostridia bacterium
TGCAAAAGGTTTTATTGATGTTGTGGGCATTGAATCTCCGGGGCTCACCAGTGCACCAGCAATTGGGGTGATGACCGCTGATATTGTGCAGCGTCTGATGCAGCTAGAAAAGAAGGCTTCTTTTATAGGAACAAGAAAAGGTATTACGCATTTTAGTGAGTTAACGATGGAAGAGAAGAACAAGTTGATTCAGCAAAAACCGGCGTATGGCAATATCATTTGCCGTTGTGAAATGATTACAGAGGGAGAAATTTTGGAGGCTATTCATAGGCCGCTGGGGGCAACCTCCTTAGATGGTATAAAAAGAAGAACAAGAGCGGGTATGGGCAGGTGTCAAGCTGGGTTTTGTGCACCGAAGACCATGGAGATTTTAAGCAGGGAGCTACAACTAGATCTAACACAAATTACAAAGGCAGGAGGGGCATCTCAAATCGTGGTTGGACATAATAAGGACAAAAACTTATAAGGAGGGGGCGTGCATGGTGACATATGATATTGTGATAGTTGGAGGAGGCCCAGCTGGACTTGCAGCAGCTGTTGCTGCAAAAGAAAGCGGTATAGATAAAATTGTAATGATAGAAAGAGATAAGGAACTGGGCGGCATTTTAAATCAATGTATTCACAATGGCTTTGGTCTGCATACCTTTAAAGAAGAGCTGACTGGCCCTGAATATGCTGATAGATTTATCCAAAAAGTTAATGATTTGAAAATTGAATACAAACTCAATACCATGGTGATGGATATTTCGCCCCTTAAAACCGTGACCGCAATGAATGCAACAGAGGGGATGTTTCAAATACAGGCAAAAGCAATTATTTTAGCGATGGGATGCAGAGAAAGACCAAGGGGAGCACTGAATATTCCAGGCTACAGGCCGGCAGGAATCTTTAGTGCAGGCACTGCACAGAAGCTAGTGAACATGGAAGGGTATATGCCAGGCAAGGAAGTTGTTATTTTAGGCTCTGGGGATATTGGACTGATTATGGCTAGAAGAATGACTTTAGAAGGTGCAAAAGTAAAGGTAGTGGCAGAACTTATGCCTTATTCAGGTGGGCTTAAGCGAAATATTGTACAGTGTTTAGATGACTTTAATATTCCATTAAAGCTTAGTCATACGGTAGTAAGTATTGATGGCAAAGAGAGACTAAAAGGGGTCACCTTAGCAAAAGTAGATGAGAGGGGTAAACCCATAGAGGGTACAGAAGAATATATTGCATGTGATACAATGCTGTTATCTGTGGGGCTTGTTCCAGAAAATGAGCTTTCTAAAAATATGGGGGTTGAATTAGAATCCGTAACCAATGGGCCAAGTGTCAATGAAAGCCTTGAAACAAGTGTAGCCGGTGTATTTGCTTGCGGCAATGTCCTGCATGTCCATGATTTGGTAGACTTTGTATCAGAGGAAGCTGCGGCTGCAGGTAAAAATGCAGCTCAATTTGTTAAAGAAGGAAATCTTACAGAAAGAAGTAAGGACATTATACTCAAAACAGCAGGAGGGGTGCGCTATACAGTGCCTAAAACAATCAATGTGAATCGTATGGAAGAAAAACTGACGGTTCGATTTCGTGTAGATCAGAACTATAAAAATAGGTATGTTAGTGTGTATTGCGATGATGAAAGAATAGTCCATCGTAAAAAACAAATGCTGGCACCTGGTGAAATGGAACAGGTGATTTTATCAAAGGCGCAGCTCGAATCGTATCCTAACATCGAAAATATAACCATTAAGCTAGAGGAGGCGTAGTGAATCATATGGATAAAAGACAACTAACATGTATTAACTGCCCTATGGGCTGTCAGCTTTTGGTAGAAATAGAAGATGATCAAGTTATACGGGTATCAGGAAATATATGTAAACGTGGAGAAAGTTATGCAGCAAAAGAAATTACCAATCCAACAAGGATTGTAACAACTACAGTCAAGGTGATTGACGGAGATAAGCCACTTGTATCAGTAAAAACGAAGACAGATATTCCCAAGGGAAAGATTTATGAGTGTGTCAATGCCTTAAGCAAGGTGCAGGTGCAGGCACCTATTCAGATTGGAGATATTATTTTAAAGAATGTTGCGGATACTGGGGTTGACATCGTTGCAACAATGCGTGTTAATCAAAAAGTTTAAACCAATATAAGGGTAGGGATTCAAAGCATATTAGGCGATGAATCCCTACCCTTATGCTATCTAGTCAAAATATCGCGTTGTTTTATAAAAATAGTGTATAATAAAAGTATAAGATGTAGAGAAAGCAAATATAAAGTTATTAAAGTGGTGAAGCATATGAAAATGTTATGGAAACAGTTCATGAGGTATTATAAAAGTCATATTTGGCTTTCGCTTGCAACAATTGTTGTAAGTTTATCTTTTGCTTTTTTAATTATTTTACAACTATATATGAAAACACAATATATCAATTATTTAACAGATAAGACGATTGAGGCAGAAACAGCAATTATGAAGTCGGTCGCTAAGAATATAGAATTTGTATTAGGTGATCTTATTAATATTGGCTGTAAAGCTGCAACAGATACAAATCTTTATAATATAGCAAAACAAATCAATGATAGAGGTTCAAAGCCAGAGTTAACGTTAAAGATGGAAAATGAATTGAATAATTATGCCCATCATTCGGAATGGATTGTAGGGATGTGCGTCAGCGTAGCAGGAACGCCGTTATATCAATATGATAAAATGCAGAGTTCCGCTAAACTATGGGAAGTAAAAGATGATGAGATTTTAATGGATTCTTTTAAGAAGATGGAAGATTTATTAGAGTCAAACAAAGTCCCTAAGTTAGTAGTCTCAACAGATTCATCGAAGGTGTATCCCAATAAACATATTCAAGGCATGATACATATTAGTTTTCCAATTCTGCAACCCAATACGAATGGGTATCAGACGATGTTATTAACAATGACGATTAATACAGCTGTTCTTGAGATGTTTTTAAATGAAATCTACCAAAGTTATGAGGATATTGCAACAGGCTATCTAGTAGATGAGAGTGGAAAAATTGTTTATCATAACGAGCAGCAAGTGATAGGCCATAATAGAGAAGAGTATTTGAAAACAAGGCAAAGCCTCAGCATGCAAATGTCATTAGATAAACTGGACTGGCTCATTAATATCGATATTAATGAGAAACAATTACTTAAAAAGGTTAATGCCATCTATTATCGAGGTTCCGCAATTTTTATGCTGACCGTTATTACCATTTTATTATTGAGTTTTTTTGTAATCAGGGCTAAGATTTTAAGTCCCATTAAGCTGATTATTGGAGCTATAGATGATGCAGGCAGCAAAAGAGAACATCATCCTATTTATATAACAGGAACAAATGAAGTATGGCAAATAGCTAAGCAATTTAATAAAATGATGGCTTCACTAGAAGAGAGTTCCGTTCAAATTGAAAACCAGTATCAAGAAAAAGTGACAGCACTAAAAAAACAAAGGAATGCAGAGCGGGAAGCATTAGAATCTCAGATTAATGCACATTTTATTTGTAATACTATTAATGTGATTAATTATGAAGCGATAGATGCAGGGAATCATAAGGTATCTATTTTATTAAAGAAATTATCTAATATTTTAAGATATAGTTTTGACCAGAGACACCAAGATGTTTATATTTATCAGGAACTGGCTTGGATTGAACAATATCTTTATTTACAAAAAACGAGATTTGAAGAAGTATTTGACTATGAAATTGATTTCCCAGAAGAGTTACAGGATAACCCATGCAGAAAGCTTATGTTTCAACCTTTTGTAGAGAATTCCATTATTCATGGTTTTGAAGGAAGGACTTCGGGAGGACTCATAAAAATTGAGGGACGAGCTTATAAAGAAAAGTATTTGAAAATGACTATAGAAGATAATGGAATTGGAATGAATCATGATATAGAAAAGAAAGTGCGTTGGTTACTAAAAAATCCTTATGAGAAAAATATGGAGGGGATTGGCATAGCTAATGTAATTGCTAGAATTCATTCTGCCTATGGAAAAGATACAAAAATTGAATTAGAAACATCCAGAGAAAAAGGATGCAAATTTATTTTTATATTACCCTTACTAAGGGAAGAGGGGAGAGAGTAGTATGAGAATCATTATTGCGGAAGATGAGCAGCGTTCCCTTAGAGGAATTAGTGATTTAATTCATTCCATTGGAGAAGAATATACGATTATTGCAGAGGCGAGAGATGGGAAAAAGGCTTTAGAGCTCATTGTATCTTTAAAACCTGATGTGGTCTTTACAGACATTAAAATGCCCTATATGGATGGCATAGAATTAATTAAAGCTGTAAAAAAATATGATATAGCAACCTACTTCGTTATTACAAGTGCTTATGGGGAGTTTGAATATGCAAAGCAAGCTATTTCTTTAGATGTTAAAGAATATTTACTTAAACCTCTTACATATGATGAAGTCAAACAAGTTCTATGTCGCATTGATAATGAGATGAGGGCAATAAAATCTCCACTATCTATTGAGGAAGGAAGCCTTGTGCAAAAATACTCAGGTGTTCACTATCTTGTGCAACGGGCTATCTCTATGGTAGAAGTTGGTTTTTCGGCAAGACTCAGTCAAGAAGAGATTGCAGAAAGTTTAGGAATGACGCAAGAGTATTTTAGCTATTTATTTCATAAAGAGACTGGAGAAAAATTCAGTGATTTTATTAGAGATTATCGTATTGGGAGAGCTGAAGAATTAATTCTAAATTCAAATATGAAAATCCAAGATGTGGCTTATGCAGTGGGTTATTCTGATTCAAAATATTTTTCAAAAATATTTAAAAAGGTGACAAATCAAACGCCAGCTGAGTTTGTAAAAAATAGAAAAGTTTAATGTGAAAAAGTATCGTTTTTTTCAACCTTCTTTGTGAGTATTAAGGCTGAAATATGCGATGCTTTTTTAGTTTCTTAAAATAATACGCTTCTCTTAAAATAATACCCCAAAAACTTCTACTCAGCTTAAAATAATAGCTTAAAATCATCTACTACATCTTAAAATGGTCAGTTTACACAAAAAAGCTATTAAATTATAATATATATTATAGAAAATATCTAATGCGCAGAAGATATAGATAGGAAAACTTATATTAGGAGGCTTATTTATGAAATGCAAACGTTTATTAGCTGGGATGGTAGGGGTTGTGATGGCGACAATGTTATTTGCAGGTTGTGGTACATCTGATACATCGCAAATAGAAACATCAAATGATACACAAAAGCAAGAAAGCAATCAAGAACAAGCAAGTACTACGCCACAAGAAAAACAAAAAGTACAATTATGGCATTACTTTAGTGCAAGTAATCAAACGGTACTAGAGAACATGATTAGTGAGTTTAATAAATCGCAGGATGAAGTAGAAGTATTTCCTACTTATATCGCAAGAGCAGATTTAATGAAACAATATACAATGGGAGCAATATCAGGTGAACTTCCTGATATCGGGATGGTAGATAGTCCAGATATGGCCTCGTTTGTCCAAATGGGTGTTTTTGAAGATATTACAGATCTAGTAAACGGGTGGGGAGAGTTAGACCAATTTTATGAAGGACCATTAAGCAGCTGTACGATAGATGGGAAAATATATGGTTTACCTCAAAACACCAATTGCTTAGCTATTTATTATAATCTGGATATTTTAGAAGATAATGGATTGACAGAAGAAGATATTCCAAAAACATGGGATGAGCTTTATGAAGTTGCAAAGAAGTGTACATCGGGAGATACATATGGATTTGCGATGTCAGCAAAAGCGACTGAAGAAGGTACGTTTACCTATATTCCGTGGTTATACTCGGCAGGAGCAGATGTGAAAACATTAGATTCAGCTGAAGCTATTAAATCTATGGAGTTTTTAGGGAAAATGGTTAAAGAGGGTTATATGAGCAAAGAAGTTGTCAACTGGGGACAAACAGATGTACGTGATGCATTTATTGCTGGTAAAGCGGCTATTATGCAAAATGGTTCTTGGCAGATTGCTACATTAGATGAGATAGCTAAGGATAGTGGTTTTAGATATGGGTGTTCTTACCTGCCAATTGACCAAAAAAATGCCACTGTTCTTGGTGGAGAAAACTTTGGTATTGCTACCGGAGGAAATAAAGAAGCAGCTTTTAAATTTTTTGAATATATGATGGGTAAAGAGGGAAATGCAGCTTTTAATTTAGAAGCTGGAAAGTTTCCAATAAGAAGTGACGCGATGGCTTTAGAGGATATATGGAGCAGTGATGAACGTTACAAGGTATTTGCAGATTCTATGGAATTTGCAGTTGCCCGTGGACCTCATGCGGAATGGCCAGCTATTTCTGAGCAAATTTATACAGCACTGCAAGCTGTGTTATTGGGTGAAAAAGCTCCGGATCAAGCGATGAAAGATGCAGCTTCGACAGTAAATAAGATCTTAGGAGAATAATAGTATAAAATTCAGTTAGGTATAAAAACCTAACTGAATTTTATAAATGTCTAAATAAAGGAGCATTAAGCTTATGAGAAAGAAAACAGCAGAGGTCTTTCAAAGCAGGGATAAGGAAGGAATTTGGTTTGTACTGCCGGCACTGGTTTATATGCTTGTGATGATAGGTTATCCATTAGTCTATAATATAATCTTAAGTTTTAAAAACCTAGATGTAAAAACTTTTAAAGGGAATACATCTATTTTCATTGGACTTGATAACTATAAAACGTTGTTCGCAGATGAGGTATTTATTAAGGCAATATCAAATACTTTTCAATACACTATTGTTTGTTTGATCATTCAGTTTACAATTGGCTTGGCATTTGCCATTTTTTTTAGTAAAAAATTTCCTCTAGCAGGTCCCGTCAGAGGATTATTACTGGTTGCGTATATGATGCCTATGTCTGTCACGGCGTTACTTGGTCGTAATATGTTTGGGGTAACAGAGGGTGTTATTAACGATTTGTTATTACAATTACATTTTATTAAAGAACCTATAGGTTGGTTAGTTAATAGCAAAACAGCTATATGGGGAGTTATTTTAGCAAATTGTTGGGTGGGTATTCCTTTTAACATGCTTTTATTAACAACGGGCTTATCTAGTATATCAGAAGATGTCTATGAAAGTGCCTCTATTGATGGGGCCAATAGTATTCAGCAATTTTTCTATATGACTATTCCTTTATTAAAATCGGCCATGTTATCTGTTTTAATGTTAGGTCTGATCTATACCTTTAAGGTGTTTGACCTTGTTTACATTATGACAAGTGGAGGGCCAGTGAACTCTACAGAGATGTTAGCAACTTACTCTTATAAGTTATCTTTTGGGCAATATCAATTTTCAATGGGGGCAGCAGGAGCGGTAGTATTATTCCTTTGCTTATTTTTAGTAGGTCTTGGATACTTAAAACTTACAATGCAGGAGGAGGTCAACTAACATGACAGAAGCACAAATAATGACTTGTAAAAAAAATGAATATGAGATGTCTATAAAAACAACTGCTAAAAAAGCACTTTGTGTGATAGGGGCCGTTTTGATTGCTATTGTCTTTTTGTTTCCGATTTATTGGCTTTTGATTACCTCATTGAAGTCAGATGCAGAAATCTTTTCAAAATCTCTTACGTATTTTCCAAATAGCATTAGTTTATCAGCGTGGCAAGAACAATTTCAAGATCGTGATTTTTTAAATTCCTTAAGAAATAGCTTTATTATTGCAGTTACAGCAATGACGATTTCACTTACAGTCGGAGTGCCAGCGGCATATGCCATGGGAAGATTTAATATTCCAGGGAAAAAGATTATGTTACTTACATTTTTGGTTACACAAATGATGCCGTCATCCTTACTATTAACCCCCTTATATTTAATATTTGCAAATACAAAAATGCTCAATACTTTTTTGGCACCAGCAATGGCCGTAGCATCTGGGTCTATCCCATTTATTGTCATTACACTGCGTCCTTACTTCATGAGTTTGCCAAAATCATTAGATGATGCCGCTAGAATTGATGGGTGTAATGCCTTTACCTCATTTTTGATTATTATGGTTCCCACTATTAAAGCAGGAATCATTACAGTACTAACTATTGCTTTTTTACATGGATGGAACGATTTAGTATACTCAATGACCTTTAACACAAATGCTGCAATGCGGCCGCTTACAGCTAATATTTATAAATTTATGGACAAATACGGTATGAAATGGAATGCTATTATGGCTTATGGATTGGTACTTGTTATTCCTGTAGTATGTGCTTTTGTGTTCCTTCAAAAGTATATTGTAGGGGGAATGACAGCAGGGGCAGTCAAAGAATAGGTAAAAGAGATGGAGGCACATAAAAATGAAATTTACAAATGGTTATTGGAGAATCAGAGAAGAAATTATTCCTTCTTATGCGGTTGAATATGAAGACTGCAAAGTATGCGGTGATGAATTAGTCCTATTTGCAGCCACAAAACATATTGTGAATCGGGGCGATACAATCAATACCCCTATTATTACAGTGACATTATCTAGTCCCATGGAAAACGTTATCAAAGTTTCAGCTGTTCATTTTAGGGGAGCTTATAATAAAGGTCCTTATTTTGAGATAGCACAAAATGAGCATCACAAAGTAACGATTACTCAGGATGATGAGAAAATCGTTTATCGAACAGGTAAGACAAGTGCCGTTATCTATAAAGTATCCAATGCATGGAAAATAGAGTTTAGGGACGAAGATAAGGTGCTTACAGAAAGCAGCTATCGTAACTTGGCTTACATGCAAAACAAAGAAACAAAAAGAAACTACATGGTTGAACAGTTAGGTTTAGATGTGGGAGAATATGTGTATGGATTAGGTGAACGTTATACACCCTTTGTAAAGAATGGCCAAGTGGTGGAGATTTGGAATGAAGACGGCGGAACGGCTTCAGAACAAACATACAAAAATATTCCTTTTTACATGACCAACAAAGGGTATGGGGTATTAGTGGATAACCCAGGAGATGTACATTTTGAGGTTGCTAGTGAAAAAGTGGAAAGGGTTCAGTTTAGTGTAGAAAGTGAAAGATTAGATTATTATATTATCAATGGGGGGACACCCAAAGAGACGATTAAATTATATACAGATATGACAGGAAAACCAGCGCTGCCACCCTCGTGGTCATTTGGCTTATGGCTGACAACTTCTTTTACAACAAGTTATGATGAAGCGACAGTAACAGGTTTTATACAAGGCATGGCGGATCGTGATATACCGCTTCATACTTTTCACTTCGATTGTTTTTGGATGAAAGCATATGAATGGTGTAACTTTAAATGGGACGACGATACATTTCCCGATCCAGCAGGGATGTTGAAACGTTATAAAGAAAGAGGGCTTCATATTTGTGTATGGATTAACAGTTATATTGGACAAAAGTCTTGTCTGTTTGATGAGGGGATGGAAAAAGAATACTTTGTAAAAAATATGGATGGTTCTGTATGGCAGTGTGATAGATGGCAAGGCGGTATGGCGTTAGTTGACTTTACTAACCCTGAAGCTTGTAAGTGGTATCAAGATAAATTAGAAGTACTTATAGATATGGGTGTAGATTGTTTCAAAACAGATTTTGGTGAAAGAATTCCTGTAACAGGGGTTAAATATTATGATGGATCTGACACCGTGAAAATGCATAACTACTATGCTTATTTGTATAATAAAACAGTCTTTGAACTTATAGAAAGAAAACTTGGAAAAGATAAGGCCTTGGTATTTGCCCGTTCTACAGCTGTCGGAGGACAAAAATTCCCTGTTCACTGGGGAGGGGATTGTACAGCAACTTATCCTTCAATGGCAGAGGACCTAAGAGGTGGGTTATCTTTGGCACTTAGTGGGTATGGCTTTTGGAGCCATGATATAGGTGGTTTTGAGCAAACAGCTTCAGCGGATGTCTATAAACGCTGGTGTGCATTTGGATTATTAACTTCTCATAGCCGTCTGCATGGTTCCACATCTTACAGAGTACCATGGCTATTTGATGAGGAAGCCTGTGATGTGTTAAGACAATTTGTTAAATTAAAATGTGCATTGATGCCCTATATTTACAGTCAGGCTATCTTTACACACAAGCAAGGCATTCCGATGCACCGTGCGATGTTTATGGAATTTCCACAGGATCATGCCTGCGAGCCCATAGATCGTCAATATATGTTGGGAGATTCTTTGCTTATTGCACCTGTTTTCAAGCAAAATGGAGAAGTGGCTTATTACCTGCCAAAAGGGACATGGACGAATTATTTGACAGGTGAGGCTATTGAAGGGGAAAAGTGGATAACAGAGGTACATGATTATTTTTCTCTGCCGCTGATGGTTAGACCGAATACCGTTTTACCAGTAGGAAATTGTGATTCAAAACCAGATTATAATTATGCGGAGGGTGTCACTTTAAAGCTTTACCAAATTGCAGAGGGAGCAGAGATTACAACACTTATTCCTGATATAAACGGTCAACCAAGTATGAAAGTGACTACAAAAAGGGTAAATCATGTTATTACAGTTACGACTGAAGGAGAAAATACAAATTGGTTTGTTGAGGTAGTTGGACAGAAAAATGCCCACCAGGAGAAGAAAGATAATGTGCTTGAGATTAGACTGGAGCAACATCACTAGAGGGTATAGTATCACTAACAGAATAGGGTGAAGTAAAAGGGGGATATAAAATCTCCCTTTTTTACCATACAACAATGTTTTCTACTCTCATACAGTGGATTAAAGGAGTGTATTTAAGATTTAAGAGGTCTTTGCTGTCCGCAGAAAGATACATCCCGATATATTCGGCGCCATTATTTTCTACATGGTTAATCATATCATCAACAGTAAGGTTTTCAAACATATTGTCATGGTACATGACTTGCAGTAGCTTTTTGTTATTTTTTATAAGGGTGAGATTGCCAAGTAAAGATTCCTTGTGAGCCTCATCCTTCATGTTATCATATTGTGTCTGCTTGATACCATTATCTTTTAGCTGCTCATTATTACCATATGGAAAAATAGGAGTCAATTGATAATATGAAGGATTTGCTAAAACAAACTCTGAACCGATTGCTGCCAGAGGTGTCATTTCTAAAGAGGCAGAATCTACGGGACTGATTTGATCTATAAAATGCTCTTTGAGCTGCCGAGGCGTTAGAGGTTGAGTGAACTCAACAAATATTTTTGCTTTTGTTCCATGAGGAGCCTTTTCTAGAATTTTAAACCCGGATAGGCGGTCAGGTTCGTGACTGTTTAACAAAGAAGAAGCCTCAAGTGGTAAAAGGGGAGGTGTGTCTGTTGGGGCACCTGATCTAACGGGATTGCCAAAACTGTATCTTATGTGTAGTTCAGTTTTATCTATTAGGGTATTACCAACTATATTATTAAGAGACACATAAATATTTTGTTGTGCAAAAAGAGACTTTTCTACACCACTTTGGTAGGACCTATATTGTGGATGAAATATCCGAGCTAATTGAACGATTTCTTCTCTCTTTACATAAGATTCTTTATAGTTTAATCCAAATAATGATGTTGTAATATTAGATGTCAAGAAACATAAAAAGATAGTGAAGATTAAAACCGAAAAAACTGAAAGGACTGTCATCATAAGAATCCTTACATTAACTTTGCGTTTTAGAAGTTTAGAGAGGTTATCTTCTTCTTTAGGATTTGCGGGTAGTTGCTGCTTTAACTCTTCTAAAAACGACGTATCATCATCGTTAAGATACTCCCATATCGCACTAAATTTATCTAGTTCACATTCGATTTCTGAGACTTCATTTGGGGCCAATTGACCTTCTTTATAGAGTTGCAATTTTTTTTGAAATTCCTTACTCATTCATTTCCCTCCTTAAGGCTCTAAGCTTTTTTCTAGCCCTGTAAATCAAATTTGTCACTGCTGAAACACTGATGTCTAAAATTTCACCTGCTTGCTCGTAGGAAAGTTCATTAACCAGACACAATAATACGACCTGACGCTGATTTTCAGGAAGCTGCCTAATTAATATATAAGCGGAGGCAGCACTTTCTTTAAGAAAGAGTTGGTCAGTAAAATCCTGTACCTTTATCTGAGGCAGCAAACTATCTTGGCGAAAATCCAATCTGCTATTTTTTTTAACATAATCAACGTAGAGGTTATGGGCAACGATTAACAGCCAGGATTTAATACTCTTACCAGGAAATTGCAGGACACATAATGCCCTAGTAAAGGCCTCTTGGGACAAATCCTCAGCTATCTGATGATTATAGGTAAGTCCATAAAGGTATCTATAAACATACGGGAAATACTTCTTATAAATGTTAATAAATAGATCATCTTCCAAATAACCATCACCTCCAGCTATTCTTTAATCAACTAACCTTATTATATATACGATTAAGATGATAAACTATCGCATTATTTTATAAAATAAACTGATTTACTCCTAAATCTATTTATTCACCCGACACGCTTGTATGTGGATTAGCATAACATGTGATATATAGATAAAATAGATTAATGATAGATTAGGGGAGATGATTATATGCATTATTGTAAAGAACCGGAACTTACTGGACGTATCGTTTTACCAGAAGAACCACAATATAATGCAGCACGTAAGGAGTTCAACACCTTCTTCAACAGATTTCCGAGAGTTATCGTATTTGCTCAGGAAACGAAGGATGTAGTTAATGCAATACGGTGGGCGCGCTATAGAGATATACCCATTCGAATGCGTTCTGGGCGTCACAATTATGAGGGTTTATCAGTTGTTGATGCTGGCATAGTCATTGATGTCAGCGAGATGAAAAAGGTGGAGGTGGACCCGAAGTGTGGTATAGCTACGGTACAAACAGGTCTGCGGGACATCGAATTATATGAAGAGCTTGGGGCCGAAGGATTAGTGGTACCAGCTGGTCTATGTCCCACTACAGGTATCGCTGGGTTTACTTTAGGTGGAGGGCAGAGTAGTCTGTCGCGACCATGGGGACTGGCTATAGATAACTTGTTAGAGGTGGAGATGGTCGATGCAAATGGCAATGTGATTTGTGCCAATAGTGACCAACATGCTGACCTTTTCTGGGCCTCTCGCGGCGGAGGCGGAGGTAATTTTGGAATCTGCACTTCCTTCAGCTTTCGTACGTATCAAATAGACACAGTAGCCTATGTCAAAATAGATTGGAATTTATGTGATCTGGAACCAGTGCTGCGAACTTGGCAAAAATATACACTTCCTGAAGCAGATGAGAGGCTTACTCCGCTTCTTACGATAGTTTCGGGACAGCAGCCATTGCTGTTTATGCAAGGGGTATTTCTTGGACCAGTTCAAAAACTGCGACGTTTGCTAGAGCCTTTGCTCCGAGTTGCCTCGCCGGAGAAAGTAACCATTGAGGAGATTCCGTGGCTTGAGGCTGTATCACGAATAGCGGCCACTCAACCAGAGTCAGAACCTTTTAAGAGTGTAGGTCCCTTTGTAGATCGCTTACTGCCTGAGGAAGGAATTGCTATCATTCAGAGGTTTATTAGTAATCCTGTCACTTCTTCAGTATCCATATTATTTCATGGTCTAGGGGGAGCCGTAGCGAGGGTGCCAAGGCATGATACCGCCTATTTCTATCGTAAGGCGCTATCAAATATGTCACTCTGGGCTACTTGGGACACACCGGAAGAAGCGTCCCTGGGTATCCGCTGGGTGGAAGATTTTTATAAGGAAATGTGCCCATTTACACGGGGGGTATACGTCAATACGCCGGATTTATCAATCAAGAATTGGCCAGTGGCTTACTACGGCAGCAATTTTGAACGACTAACTCGGGTGAAGGCTAAATATGATCCGGAGAATATCTTTAACTTCCCGCAGAGCATCCCTCCTGAGAATAAGTATTGCTAAAGGAATAAAACCATCTAGAGGTAGTGGTTCTTGTTAACTCATATAGTTCTGCCCCCAAAGACATAGTTCCGTCAATATATTTTCCAACGATTGCCCTCTAGTGGTAGAGCTATACTCTACTTTAGGGGGAATCGTTGCATAGGCAATTCTATGAATGAGCCCATCCAGCTCTAAGGTTTTGAGTTCCTGAGAGAGTATTTTATGGCTTATATGGGGGATTGTTTTTTTTAACTGTCCGTAGCGTAGAGGCTCAGACTTTAATATATGCCATAAGATAATGGCCCGCCATTTACTTCCGATGACAGTCATTGCAAAGCCTATTGAACACTTGAAATCCTGTTGTCTTTTAGTTTGATTTGGAAATACTTCAATGATATTTTTAGCCATAAGTATCCTTCTTTCAAAATGGTAAGTATCTAAGTAAAAAGTGCGTACTGGCAGAGGCGATTCAATAAAAGTATAATCAATTATATAATACTTACGTTTTAATTGCCACTAAAGAAGAAAGAGGAGAAAAAGTATGATAAAAAAATATAAGTTATATCAAATTGACGCCTTTACAAAGGAAAAATTCTCAGGAAATCCAGCTGGAGTTATAACCAATGCGGATGGCTTAACAGAAGAGGAGATGCAGAAGATTGCTAGAGAGCTTAATAACTCGGAGACGGCTTTTATTTTTTCTTCAAACAGCGAGGCGTACGATGTTCATGTGAGATTTTTTACTCCTAAAAGTGAAGTGCCGATTTGCGGACATGCTACTATTGCGGCCCATTATGCTCGGGCTATTGAAAATAAGCTGGATACTTCAAGAGTTTATCATAAAACAGGTGCTGGAATTCTTCCTGTTGACATCATAAAGGAAAAGGATGACTATAAAATTGTGATGACTCAGGGGAAAATTGAGTTTGGTGCTATTATTGAAGGTACTAATCAACAAGCCCTCTTGGCAGCCCTTCAACTAAATAAAGATGATTTGCTGGAAGATCATAAAGTACAGATTGCCTCAACCGGCCATTCGAAGGTTATGGTTGGTATCAAAAGTATTGAGACCTTAAATCAAATGAAGCCAAATTATGAGGAGCTTTCTAAACTGAGTGAAAAAATTAACTGTAATGGATACCATGTGTACACCATTGGTTCTGAGCAGAGTGATGTACTGATAAATGGCAGAATGTTTGCTCCTGCAATAGGTATCAATGAAGATCCGGTAACGGGAAATGCAAATGGACCGTTGGGCGCTTATCTTGTGCATCATAAGCTGGTTAAGCACGACCAATCAGTATTCAAATTTAGAGCTAGACAAGGTGAAGCAATCAAACGGTCAGGGATTATTGAAGTGGAGGTAAAGATAGAAAATGAAGAACCCATAGAAGTTAAAGTGTCAGGGAATGCAGTGATCCTATTTGAGTCAGAATTGTCGTTGATTTAAATAAAAAAATTAAAAAGACCCTTGTTGGTTAATGTTATTGTATCATTAACCAGTAAGGGTCTTTGTTAAAAAAATGCTATATTCGAAGATTTATAGCTGAGGGGTATGAAGACTTCCTTCAAGGGAGAGCTGAGGTGTAAAGATATGTTCAAGTCTAGGTAAAGAGATAGATAAGGTTTCCCTAAGGACATCTTCTAT
>JARBTY010000277.1 GCA_029239935.1 Clostridia bacterium
ATTGCAAGAGTTTTATATAAAAATGCGAATCTAATTATACTTGATGAGCCCTCAAGTGCATTAGATCCGGTGGCAGAATATAATTTAAATAAAGCTATGCGTAAGATGGCACAAAAAAAATCCGTGATCTATATCTCGCACCGGCTTTCCACAACCAGGAATGCTGATCGTATTTTTATGCTTGAAAATGGTTCTATTATTGAGTCAGGCACTCATAGAGAGCTGCTGGACCTTGATGGAAAGTATGCTGCTATGTGGAATGCTCAGGCAGGAAGGTACAGTTAATTGTTACAATTATAAAAGACATCAGATAGGTATACTAAACTGGATACATAACTGCCTTATCTGCCATCAATACTACACACATGAGGAGACGGTAGAGCAACAGAGAGATAATCGGCATCAGGGGAGACTAAATACGAAAAACTGCAGGGGTTATATGTTGAAATAACAGTTAATTCGAAAAAATTTTGCGAGCTATAATGTGGAAATTGAGATTGATATGAATGTATAAATTTTAATATGGTCTTACAATTTCTATATTTATTCTTTTAATAGCTTAAGTTGGGTCTCGGGTTTAGTGTACTTACTTTTTGTTTTCTAGACCGATAACATTTTCACTGCCTAATTTTGAAATCGCTTTGCATGGGCATGAATTTTCACACCTATCGCAATGAATGCACTCCATTTGATTCGGTGGGTCGTAAGGGACAATATCCATTTTGCAAGCCTTCACACATACCCCACACTTTATACATTTTTCTGTATCAATTTTGTACTTTCGAATGGCGGTTTTGTTGCCCGCTCCGAGTACAGCACCGAAATGGCACAAATACTTGCAAAATGGTCTGCGCATTATAATAAAAGCGAAAACAGCCACAGTAAGAATAATAACGACTGCTATAACGGGTGGCTGTGTTATCTCACGTGAATTCAATCCCAAGGCCATCAAAACGATAAACAAAAGTAAAACAATGTATTTTATATAGCGAAGATACTTGTCACCTTTTAATTTTTTGATTTTTACAGGAAAAGGTATCTTGTATATTAAATCTTGCAAAAATCCTATTGGGCACACTTTCCCACAAAAAGCCCGTCCTAAAATGAAACCGGTTGCTATCAAAATGCCAAGTATAATAAGTCTCAAAATTTTTCCAGACATGGGAAGTTGCGTTAAAATATCTAGTGTCATAAAAACCTCCTATTAAAATAATTTTCTATTCTTTCTCTTCTTTTTTCAACATATCAAATTATAATCTAACCTCCATTATATTATTTCCCGGGAAACGATAATAGAATATCAAAGAATAGTTAATTTGTCAATACTTGCGATTGATATTGATTTATTAACCACTTCGTGGTATACTTAATTTGTTTCTTGAGAAATTATTACGAGAGGAGTTTTTGATTATGGAGAATAAAAAAGAAGAAGTCCATTCGCTACTGAACAAAATGGTGGATTTCTTTGATTGTTTTAACGATTTTATACAAACGCATGAAAAGACTATAAATCAATATCTTCTCGAATGTGGATATATGAGCATATACGATAAAAACCTTATGATTTCGGAATATCATGTGATTGACTGTATCGGTAAAAACAGGTTGCCGAATGCAACACTTATTTCGAAAGAACTGAACATGACCAAGGGAGCTATATCCAAAATAACGGCTAAGCTCATATCAAAAGGTTTGATAAAGGCAGATCGCTTAGAAAACAACAAAAAGGAAGTTTACTATACGCTTACGTCTCAAGGCAAAGACGCGTTTGAAGTTCATGAGAAAATTCATGAGTTGAACAATAGAAAGCTTCAAGGGATTTTTGAAAAATATAATTCCGATGAGCTTGGTACGATCGGCAAATTTTTGGATGATTTACTGAACGGGCTTTAGCAATTCCAGACATAGGGTTTATTTCGCAGCTACTTTGCCAGGTACTAATGTCGGGAAACTCATGTTTATTGTTTGCGGTAACATATCAACTGCTCGGAAGATGATAAGGTTGAGTGATAATTAAACTCGAGATCGAGATCAATTATAAGCAATTATAGAGAAGCGAATTGCGAAAAAACCTTGTAGATATGGTTTTGTGGGCTTGAGGATTAAAAGCCAAGGAGGCGCCAAATGAAATACATGACGAAAGAATGGTACGAAACCATGCAGAAATCAGGCTATCATTTACCGTTAAAAGTTTCAAAAAAGGCGGAAGTGTTTTCCTCATATTATTTCAAGAAACTTTATAAAAGCGAGGAAAAGGCGTGGCTGCAACTTCAGAAAGATTTTTCTGAATATGCTAATGGCAGTCCACTAGAACAGGAAGAGTTTGAAGAAGTAAAAAAAAAATATGATAAGATTCAGGAGCAAGCACGTTTAAACTTCATAAATATTCCTGCCTTTGATCCTGAACAAGAAAAGAAAAACTTTAAACATGAATTTAGCATAATGTTAAACAATTAAGAAGAAACCTTCCGGATGAGATTTTACAGAAAATTGCGGACATTCGGGTTTTCGCATTAAATCGTGCCTCCACCGATATAAAAAAGGAAATCACAACCTACTGTAAAACGAATGAAAAAGCTGTTGAATCAGCTATCAAGGCGTATTGGAAAGAATATAAGAAGAGATTTCCCAATGGAGAGCCTGCCTTTGCAGAAAATTTTAAATTACACGATAGCACCGTTATTTCATGCCGTAAAAAAGATAAAGATACCGTATTAAAATTTGAATCCGGCGGATTTACAACCTTCAGTCAAATCACTCTCAAAAACTGTACGATACTTAAGCAGGACATGCCACTGAATGGTGCATGGTGGTTATATGATGAAATATATGGAACAAACGATGGGTACGAAATTCATGTATTACTACAAAAGAATGAGTTGATTGATTTTATTTTTACTGTAACGGACGTAGAATTTAAATAAGAAAGATGACATCCAAGCATGGGATCGAGTACATAGAATTTTGATCAGTCACTGATTTGGCAATGATAAATTTTGATGGAAGGAAAGGAATACTTCTTACTCGAGAGATAGGAAAGGAGATCATTTATGGATAATTTCACCAAGGAAGATTTAGAAAATGCAATTCCAACCATAGCTTCAATGATTAGCAGGTCCGAGAAAGTACAGATAAAGTTGAAAGAAGGTACTCCTCAAGCATCACTTACGAGGAATAGGCTTAAGGCACTCTATATATCAAAAGCATTGATAACAAAAGAATTGCAAGGAGAACTTCTAATTGATAATTTCACCAAAGAAGAATTTGAAAGAGCACTTCCACCAATAACCTCAACGATTAGTAAGTGCGAAAAGGTAATGGAAAAGTTAAAAGAAGGTACTCCTCAAGCATCGCTTACGAGAAATATGCTTAAGGCACTCTATATAGCATCATCCTTGATAACAAAGGAATTGAATGAACGTACCTAATCAGTAAGGGACGAAGTTGACGATGTATTAAATATAACATAAACAGAAAAAAAGGTGATTGTTGTGTTTCCGCAACAATCACCTTTCTTTCCATCTTAATAGTATCATACTTACCAATAAACAACAAGACTGTTTTTTTGATGAGTGTTATGCTAGATTATTTCTAACGGTTTTGGAGATGAGTTTCCTGCCGATTTTAAATATGGGGTGATTTTCGTCATGGAAAATAATCAGTCTGAATTAGAATTT
>JARBTY010000278.1 GCA_029239935.1 Clostridia bacterium
TCCACTTCTGTTTTATACTAAATTTGAACAAATGGAAGGTCAGGTTCTTATAGATTTAGGTAAAAAGTGACTAATCTGTAACATTGCTGTTACATCAATAGATTATAATAAAGCAATAGATACCAGATAGGAGTGATTTCTCATGAAAAGCATGGTTAAAAAAATAGCTATATTGTCAATGGCAGGTATGATGCAAGTTGGATTTGGTGCATCGTTAATAGAAGCTTCACCGCTACATACTGAACGATCCTCTGTGCAGCAGCAAGATGATCGTAATCAGATTGAAAAAGAAAGACATGAGCGCGAAATGAAGCGACGTCCAAATGAGAGTGAACGGGAGTGGCATGAACGTCAGAAAGCTGAAAATCAACGACACAAAGAAAATCTAAGGTGAAGTGTCTATGATATTTTGATTCTTGAGTAAGAAAGATTATGGGGATGAATCATTTAATGGAAAAAGAAGCGAAGAAAATCGTTTACGATTTTTCCCGCTTCTTTTTCTGCTTTGCATCCCAGAATACGATTTCTAGATATCACTAATTCATAATGGAGGGGATTGTTATGAAGTTCTTGATGGCATCGCCCTGCGGAATTTATTTTATAGTTTATATGTAAATGGATCAGCAAAGTAGAAGGGTGTATCTAGAAATACATCAATCTATCTGTCATTGCGAGCAGGGCGAAGTAATCCTCTACTTGCAAAGAGATTGCTTCGCAAAAGAAAACGGTTGAAACGCGAAGACGCTTACGTGTACACAAAGGAGGATTTTTTTCTCTGTGCTCTTTGTGCATCTCTGCGTCCTCTGTGTTTAACGTTCTTCATAATCAGAAGCTATGATTTTGTCATAAAAATTAGTGGGGACCGGTTCAACCGTCCCTATGATTCGTTAAAAGGCGAGGTTTATCAATAAAAAAAGATCGCTATTCATCTGACTAGGGTATTCTAATAAGATGATAGCGATCTTTTTTTATTTCTATTTTTCTGCTATTAAGGTTAAAATTTTAATGTTGCACCCAATCCAGTGCGGTTACTATTGCTGCCTTCGTCTGGCATAAAGGAGCGGTAGTTCACATTGACGTCAAGATTATTAGTTAGGTTGTAGTTGGCCCCAACTTGCAGTTCTTTAAAATTAGTAGCGCCAACCAGAGAGGCGTAGCCATCCAAGGAAGGAGCTAATGGACTCGTCACTGCTGCTCCTATGTAGATTTTCGAGTTGGAATTATAATCTCTGCTACCAATGATAGCTCTAATGTTATTGTTTACATCAACCTGTCCATAAATGTCGTTCTTTTGTAATCCGAGCGTAAGATTGTCAGACATCTTGTGTTCGAGATAGAAGGAGTCATCTATTACACCGATGGCTGTCTGACCTTGTGCCAGATTATTAATAGGAGCGGCAAAACCAGTGCTGGCACCGAAAGCAAGTAGTGAAACTACAGTAAGTGCAATTTTCTTCATAATAAATCCTCCTAAAACATTTAAGTCTGTCTAGTAATAGACATTTTTTCACTAGTTAGCAATATGTACGATATGTGTAATGAGTAGACTACTTCTAATTATATCGCTAAAATTCGACAAAAGTATGACAAGTAGAGCAAGGCTGAGACCAGCTAACTAAAGTCAAACATTTTCCAGAATAATAGCTGTTACATATAGACATGACAAATAACCCCATAAGCAAACACCTGTTAGCCTTTATTATCCAAGGGAACAGGTGTTTTTTGTCATACTTTCGTCACAAATTTATAGTAATATGTTGCTTACTTGTGTCAAAAATATTATCGATGAGGAGTGCTTGTTTTGAAAAACAGAAAGATTTTCCTACTAATTCTCGGTTCTTTTCTTTTCGTAAACCTGTTTTATTTTAACACTGCGGCGGCAACAGCAAAGTACCTTATTTCTGGGAAAATAACAGATTCAAATTTGAGACCAATTGATGGAGCAAAAATAGTATTCGAAATGGAGGGCGGCTTGAAGGGGATACAAATTGCAAAGACTGACAATCGAGGTAATTATACAATTTCTTTGCCAGCAATAAACAAAACATACTGGGTAACGATAGGTAAAGAAAAATACAAAACATACCGAGGAAAAATTTATTTGAAAGATGCTAGTGATAACTTTAATTTCATTTTACATAGATAAAAAATATCTTATCATAATGTCTTAATTCTAATCTTTTGTGTCTGATCTTTTTATAATTTGAAATTTCCTGCAAGAACAATCAATCATCAAAATACTGTTCTTAATTGAATAATTGTGCTAATAAAAGATGATTAGAAGATAGTTGTCACTTTTTTGTCATTATTATAAATTATAAACTACAAATGATAAACTATAAATGATATCATATATAGCATTGATAGATACATATCACATATCAATCATATAATGCATAATAATAGACTCCGGCTTTCTCTAGGGACAAGAGTCACATAAAGGGTGAGGGATATGCGGTTTCCTACAAGAATCGGTGTAGATGCAGATGGCTATATTTTGAATCCGACTTCTGTAGATAAAATTAATATTGTATATCAAGAGTTTTTAAGTCATGTGATTGAGATTCTAAAAAAATGTGCAGGTGCGAAGTTACATAGTGTATATATCTACGGTAGTGTAGGTCGAGGTGAAGCAGTGATAGGTTCTTCCGATATTGATGTATCCGTAGTATTGACATCACCATTTACACCTCAAGAAATTAAACTATTAAATCAGGAAAGCAAAAAAATCAGAAGTAATAATCCTGTTGTATCCAAAGTCGATTACGATATTGGGCTTGTGGCTGATGTATTTGAAAAGAACAGCCAATATTATTGGGGCTTTTGGTTAAAGCATGTCTGTACTTGTGTTTATGGTGAGGATCTATCCTTTTATTTTCCTAAGATGAAGCCAAATGTTCAAATTTGTCGAGCATTAAATAAAGATCTTATTGATACACTGAATAGCTATCGGAAAGCGATTATTGAAGGAGAGACTGATAACCATACATTATTATCAGTATTGAAACGTATTGTAAGAGGAGCATATTGCTATGTAGCAGTAAGAGATGAAAGCTGGTCTACAAGTATCCAAGAAAATCTCATTATTCTACAGCATTATCTTCCGGGCGAAGCATTTTTAAAAGAAATTGAGCAAGTATTTCTTCATAAAAAGACTCCATCTTCGAAAGACGTAGTGAATAATATCGATTGTTTTATTGTTTGGTTTAAAAAGGCTATGTAGGGACAAGGGGATAGGAGCATTGTCTTCATAAGGAAAATATAGTTACTTGTTATCATTAAGTGCTAATTAGATTCATGGTAATAACAATGTTCCTGCACTACCTAATAAATAGTATTGGGGTTTATAGATTTTAATAGACAGAAAAAGAAGCGGAGAAAATCGTTTACGATTCTTCCCGCTTCTTTTCTTGTTTTACATCGCCGAATATAATTTTTAGTGACGCTTTGATTTTGGCTTTATCTTCTTCTGTAAGTAATTTGCCATCAATAAGTACTTCTGGCTGTTTGAGGAATTCAATTAAATCTTTACATTTTGCTTCTTTGGATTGGATTAGGGGAATTTCATCGCTAGTAATATCCATAGATAGGTCAACTAGTTTTTTTATGCTTATTCCAGCTCCAAGAGAAATTTTATTGAGAGTCTCAACTGTAGGACGTACTGTTTTATTAGT
>JARBTY010000003.1 GCA_029239935.1 Clostridia bacterium
CATCCCAGTTAATGATAATAGACCTAATCTTTTCATATTTCTCATCCCCTTATTCTATAAAATATTTAACGCACATGCAAATCATTCGCATTTAAAATACCATAATATGGGTTGAAATGTCAAGTCTATTTATTTCCTCTTTTAGTCCGTTCAATTAGCCATTTTTCAAAATATAGTCTAACAAGGCGGTGCACCCCTCTGTAATATCTTCATATGTTTCGTCAAAATCCCCTGTATACCAAGGATCAGCAATATTTCTAGGACGATTGGAAAAATCAAGTAATCTTCGAATCTTTCCTGCTTTATCTTCTCCCACAATCCGTAAAGCATTTGTGATGTTGTAGCTTTCCATACAAAGTATATAGTCATACATTGTATAATCTTTTTTTGTAAGTTGAACCGCATTCTTGCCCTCACAAAAAATTCCAACTTCATTTAGCTTACTTTTTGTGCCCCAATGTACTGCATTCCCAATCTCTTCTCTACTGGTAGCAGAGGATGCTATATAAAACTTATCCGAAAGCTTCTTTTCTCCTACCATATGCCGTAATACAAATTCAGCCATCGGACTTCGACAAATATTCCCATGACACACAAACATTATTTTTACCATTTTTTATAACCTCCTAAATCAAACTTTTATTTAAGCTAAATATATGTAAAGGTCTTTTCTCTCTATTATAATACCATAAGCTCATCTGAAAATCTTTTCAATCATTAGATGAATAAAAAGGTGCATATATCACTGCTGATTTATTTACCGTTTAATCTACAACAATTCAAAAAAAAATTAGGAGTTACTCATGTACGGGCACAAATTCAGGTACTCCCTCATACTATAATTATGAGCCCTTTTTTGTGGAGGTGTGCCTTATTATGATACCTTTTTTTTGCTTTTCATATTTTAGTAACATCTCTTCATTTCCTCAACCATTGTCCGCTGAAGAAGAAAAGTATTACTTAGATCTTTATAAAAATGGAAGTGAAGAAGCAAAAAATATATTGATAGAACGTAATTTAAGACTAGTGGCACACATAGTGAAAAAATATAGTAATCTTAACAATGATATGGATGATCTTATTTCTATAGGAACCATTGGTTTAATAAAAGGTATAACTTCTTTTGACGTTAACAAATGTACTAGACTTGCTACTTATGCTGCCCGATGTATAGAAAATGAAATATTAATGAGCATCAGATCCTCGCGCAAACAACGTTACGAGACGTCTTTACATGCACCTATTGGAGTAGATAAGGAGGGGAACGAGATTAGTTTGCTTGATATTTTGTGTAATGAAAGTGATACCATTTTTGATCAAGTTGATTTTGGAATAGAAATAAAAAAATTATATAATCAAATTAAATATGTACTTAAACCTAGAGAAAAAGAAATCCTACAGTTGCGTTATGGTCTTAATAATTCAGAAGAAAAAACGCAGCGGGAAATAGCTGAACAAATGGGGATTTCACGATCCTATGTGTCTCGCATTGAAAAGAAAGCACTCAAGAAACTTTTTAAAGAATTTCACAAAAATTAATTAAACCTTTTTTATTCTAAAATATGATAGTCAGCGTCTGCGTATTATATAAGTACGTATTAAGACAAATATATTCACTACTAACCTCGATTGATTTGTGAAAATATAAAAAAACACCAGCTAAGCTGGTGCTATTTTTATACTTCCATGATAATAGGTAAAATCATAGGACTACGTTTAGTTTTTTGCCATACAAACTCTCTTAAATCATCTTTAACAGTTGTTTTGATTTGAGACCACTCCATAATCCGTTTTTGTTCACAACGGTCTAAAGCCTTTCTAACAACTGTTTTGGCTTCATCCATAAGATTTTCAGCTTCTCTTACATAAACAAATCCACGGGAAATAATATCTGGTCCTGAAACAACAAGTCCCGATGCTCTTTCGAGTGTCATGACTACAATAAGCAGCCCGTCCTGTGAAAGATGTTTTCTGTCTCTTAATACAATATTACCAACATCTCCTACGCCCAATCCATCTACAAGCACTTGGCCAGAAGTTACATTGCCTACTACTTTGCAAGTATCTTGAGTAAGTTCGAGTACTTCCCCTATGGAAATAATTTGAATATTATTTCGTTTCATGCCTAACTCTACAGCTAATTCAGCATGTTTTTGTAAATGCCTATATTCACCATGAACAGGCACAAAATACTTTGGACTAAGTAATGTGTGTACAAGTTTGAGTTCTTCTTGAGCAGCATGTCCTGATACGTGGGTATCTTCTCTAAAAACCTGTGCTCCTTTTCTAAATAACTCATTAACCACTTTGAAAACTGTTTTTTCATTACCTGGAATCGGTGTTGAACTTAAAATAATAACATCTCCAGGTTTAATCTCTATTTGTTTATGATCTGATGATGCCATTCTAGAAAGTGCTGCCATTGGTTCCCCCTGGCTTCCTGTCATAATGATAGCAACTTGATCATCACGGTATCTCTTAAGCTCATTAAGCTCTATAAGCATGCCTTCAGGAATGGATAAATAACCTAGTTCGGTAGCAGTTTTAACCACATTAATCATACTTCTACCCACTATAGCAACTTTTCTTTTAAATTTCTCCGCTGCATTGATAACAAGCTGGACACGATCCACATTTGAGGCAAAAGTTGCTACCATAATACGTTTATCTATGTTACTGGCAAATATATCATCAAACTTTTTACCTACTAACTGTTCAGTTGGATTATATCCAGGTTTTTCAACACTGGTACTATCTGCAAGCAATAGAAGGACTTTTCGTTTACCTATTTCTGCTAAACGATGTAAATCAAGAGTTGCACCACTGATTGGTGTATAATCTAATTTAAAGTCTCCTGTATGGACAACCATCCCGATTGGCGTAGTAATGGCAAGCATCACCGCATCCGCTATACTATGATTAGATCTTATAAACTCAACTTTAAAACGATTTCCAAGTTTGATTGTTTCCCCTTGGGTAACAACATTTCTTTGGGTTGTCTTTAAAAGATTATGTTCTCTTAATTTATTTTCTACTAGTCCAATCGTTAATTTGGTCCCGTAGATTGGAACGTTTAACTCTTGCAGTATATAAGGAAGTGCTCCTATATGATCCTCGTGTCCATGAGTGAGCACAATCCCTCTTACTTTATCTATATTTTTCATTAAATAAGTTATATCTGGAATAACTAAATCTATTCCTAACATTTCATCACCTGGGAAAGCCAGACCACAATCGATTATAATGATATCTTCATCATATTCAAATACAGTCATATTCTTTCCAATTTCACCAAGCCCGCCCAGCGAAATAATACGCAATTTACTTTTAGTTTTTCTGGGTACCAAAACTACACCTCCATATATATTTAAAACATTTATTTTTCGCCCATTTTTTCTCTGCATTCTTCACAATGACCATAAAACATAAGATTATGATCATGAATTTTGAAATGGTATTTCTGCTCAATCTCAGATTCTATTTCTTCTAACAAATCGTTTTCAACTTCAAAAACCTTATTACAATTTTCACAAATAAGGTGGTGATGGTGGTGTACAGTGTCACTTGATGTCAACTCAAATCGACTACAGCCATCATCGAAATTTAATCTATCAATAATCCCCATATCTTCAAACAATTGAACAGTACGATACACTGTAGCTAATCCTATTTCAGGATAATTCTTTTTAACTCTTTCATATATTTCTTCTGTAGAAAGATGTTCTTCTGCATGGGCAACTAGTACATCTAATACACTTCTACGTTGCATCGTTAACTTACACCCTTTTGCTTTTAAACGTTCTTTAAATATAGCAGCGTTCAATTATCTCACCCCCCGTAACCCTTTGTTTATTATTTATTATCTTTAGTAAAATTAGATTTCAATATCATAATCTTCATTTGTCATAAATTCAACAGCAGCTTTCTTAAATTCATCTTCATCTTCAAGTAAGATATAGGAGATATCTTCTCCGTTTTCCTGAACTAATTTAAGAATCGTAGCTACATCTTCATCATCTACAACTAAAATATATTTATTGTTATCTAAAACAACTTCATCCATCACTTCGAATAATATTTCTTCACCTGTTGTTTCATCAAAAAATTTAATTTGTTCCATAAGAATTTTCCCTTCTTCTTATACATTAAAAGCTAAATTACTTTATAACTCTAACGGATAGAGTCTAAATAATTTTGCAAAATAATAGTCGCTGCTAATTTATCAATAACCTTTTTTCTATTTTTTCTGCTGACATCTGCTTCTAAAAGCACACTTTCTGCCGCTACTGTACTAAGCCTCTCATCCCACGTGATGACAGGCAGTTTAAGTCTAGCTTCTAACTTTTCTTTAAAAAGTAACGTCTTTTCACCTCTTTCACCTATTGTGTTATTCATATTTTTAGGAAGTCCAAGAACAATCTTTTCTACTTTATATTCTGAGCACAGCTCACAAATACGTGCCAAAGTAGGTTTTATATGCTCATCTTCTTGTCTTCTAATAATCTCTAAGCCTTGTGCTGTCCATCCGAACGGGTCACTTACCGCAACCCCCGTTGTTTTCGTACCATAGTCTAAACCAAGTATACGCACTATAAACCTCCTATAAAAAAGCTGTAGAGTATGTCCCTACAGCCGCTTTTTATTGCTTTAAGTAACAAGTCACTAATTCTTCTAATATTTCATCTCTTTCTAGTTTGCGAATTTTGTTTCTTGCCCCATTATGACTTGTAATATAAGTTGGGTCACCGGACATGATATAACCTACTATTTGATTAATGGGATTGTATCCTTTTTCTTGGAGTGCCATATAGACATCCATTAATATTCCCCTTGTTGAAGCTTTCTCTGCATTTTCTAAATGAAATTGCATTGTCTCATTAATATTTGCCATTTGTTTCACCTTCCAATACTGATACCGATATCTTTAAGTATATCATAATACAAAATAAAACTATATACAATTACAAAAATATTTTATTACAATAAATAACCGGTTAACTCTGTATCATTTATCTGGTCAATAAATACCTTTTTTAGAGTGTTTTCAAAATCAAAGTGGCTCGCTACCTGTACTTTTAAATAATTACTTGTATAGCCTACTAAAAGCTGATCATGATAGCTTTCAAAAAGCACCTCAGCCTCTTTGTTTAAAAATTGTTTCATAAATTCTAAACGCAGTTGTTTTTCTATCACAGCCAGCTGTTTAGCACGTTTATCTTTTATATCAGGAAGTATTTGATTTGTCATAGTTGCAGCGGGTGTACCTGTTCTAGGAGAAAATGGGAATATATGAATCTGTGAAAGTTTAATTTCTTTAACAAAATTTAATGTTTCTTCAAATTCCTCATCTGTTTCTCCTGGAAATCCAACAATAATATCTGTCGTAATAGCTACATCAGGCCAAATGTGACGGAGCTGTTCTACACATGCTTTATATTCTTCTTTTGTATATTTTCTATTCATTCTTTTCAGTACGCTATTACTCCCACTTTGGAGTGATAGATGAAAATGTTTACAAAGTTTAGGCATCGTTTGGATGGCTTGTATAAATAAATCTGTAACGACAATGGGCTCTATAGAACTCATTCGAATACGCTCAATCTCACTGATTTCATGAACTTTTTTTAAAAGCTGAATTAAATCTGTATTACCTAAATCTTTCCCATATGACGCCACATGTATTCCAGTTAATACAATTTCTTTGAAACCAAGTTTTGAAAGCCTAACAGCTTCCTCTATCACTTGCTCTTCTTTTCTGCTTCTAATCTTCCCTCTTACGTAAGGAATAATACAATAACTGCAATAATTATTACAGCCTTCCTGTATTTTCAAATAGACTCTAGTTCTTTCACCCATATCAGAAATGTTGAGTTCTTCAAATTCATGGACTTCCATAATATCTGAAACCATATTAATACTTGTAGTATGTGTATAGTCTTGAACGAGTTCAACAATCTTACTCCTATGGTTTGTCCCTACAATAATATCTATTTCATCTACTTGTTTTTTAATCGCGTCTCCTGCTATTTGAGCATAACAGCCCATGGCTACAAGTATACTATCAGCATTTATCTTTTTTGTTTTTCTAAGCATTTGTCTGCATTTTCTATCACTTAAGCTGGTAACAGTACATGTATTGACAACATAAACATCTGCAAATTCATTAAATGCGACTACTTCATAACCAGATTTTTTAAAATCCTCCAAGACCGCTTCTGTGTCATATTGATTAACTTTACAACCTAGCGTTGCAAAAGCTACAGTTTTTTTAGAATTCATTTGACTAAGGCCGATAACTTCTTGATTTAAAGTTTCTCCTGTGTGATTTTTTTCCAACTTGTTAAATCCTCCAGTATCCAGGAAGCTATTTTACTCCTCAATAGCTCCGTTTCATTCCATTATGTGGTTGAGTTGCTGCAACATATAAAACGCTTTCTTAATATTTTTGAATTAGACACGGTCATCCTTTTTAAAAAAGGGAAATACATATGATTATAACACATATCACTCTATTATCTCAAGCTTTATCAAAAGATATTTTATATCATTTAGCAGAAGATATTTTATATAATAAAAAAAAGAGCCTTATATATGCTCTGTTTAACTAGGAATTAAATAAATTCTGATATAAAAATCACATCTTTTTAAACATCTCTATGAATTATACATTTTTATTGGCAGTAAGTAATGCCGCCATTACAAATCCAGCAAATTCACCTATAACAAATGTTATAATTAACCCCACTATATACATATCATCATCCTTTATCGTTGTCTTATATGATATGTATTCCCATATTTTATCCTATATATACTTTGAATCTCTGTCTTTTTCAAGTATTTATTTGTTTACTTATTGACAATTATCTCATCAAAATATATTATACAAGTATCATTAAATACTATAGTATCTGGAGGTAACCATGAAGTCCGTTAATATTTCACTTAATTCAATTGAAAAAGTAAAACAATTCGTTAATCTCATAAATATCTACGATGGTGATTTTGATTTATCATCTGGAAGGTATATCATTGATGCTAAGTCTATTATGGGGATTTTTAGCCTAGACCTTAGCAAAACACTTCGTTTAGATATTTATAATGACAGTTATGCTGATGAAATTATTGAAAAACTTAATGCTTTTATTAATGCCTAAAATGTTTATTTAAAAGTCCATATCTATGGACTTTTAAATAATTTGAACAATTTCCATTTCACCTATGGCTGTTTCAATCATTTCTTCTATCTCATCTGACAAAATCTCTTCTGAACGTTTAATGATATCTAGCCTTGGCTTAATTTCAGGATTTTTTGGTACAAAAACCGTACAACAATCCTCATAGGGCAAAATGGATGTTTCATAAGTATCAATCTTTTTAGAAATTTGAATAATTTCTTCTTTATCAAATCCAATCAATGGCCTAAATACTGGCATTTCTACAACACTATCCGTAACAACTAAACTTTGCATGGTTTGGCTGGCTACTTGGCCAATACTTTCTCCGGTAATAAGCGCCATACTCCCATTCATAACAGCAATTTTTTCAGCAACTCTCATCATAATTCTTCTCATAATCAAAGTCAGCTGTCCATGGGGGCATTTTTCATAAATAGCCATTTGTATCGTTGTAAATGGCACCACATGTACTTTCATGCCTCCTGTATACTGAGCTATTTTTTTACCTAAGTCAATGACTTTTTCTCTAGCTCTTTCACTGGTGTAAGGTGGACTGTGGAAATAAACAGCATCAATTTCAACACCACGTTTAGCTGTCATCCATCCTGCAACTGGACTGTCTATGCCGCCGGATAAAAGAAGTGTCGCCTTGCCATTTGTTCCATAGGGCATACCACCTGCACCTTTATGGGTTACAGAATAGACATAGGTACTACTTCTTAATTCTACCATAAGTATTTTATCGGGACGATGGACATCTACTGTGAGTTTTCCAGGAAATGCAGCAAGTACATATTCACCAATCTGAGCGTTGATTTCCATTGAGTTAAGCGGAAATCTTTTATCTGCACGTCTTGTCTCTACTTTAAACGTAAAATTCTTATCTAAACACTCTTTTTGCATATGCGCATATACCAGCTCTTTTACAGCTTCCATTGAAACTTCTTCGTGCTTTAACCCATAAGCAATGCCCACAATACCAAAGATTTTACTCAATTTATCAATAATGGGTTGTTCATCTAACAAGCCTTCAGCCAAAGGTTCTACCATAATTCTGCCTTGCTCTTTTTTTACACTGAACATGCCCAAATCATTCAGACTTCTTCTGATGGTATCTACTAGTTTATTTTCAAATAAATAGCGATTTTTACCTTTGATAGCTATTTCACCATATTTCACTAAAAATACATTTTTCACTTATGCCTGCCTCCTAATGTATATTTTCTTAACAACGTCACTTGCTCTTTAAGCTTATCAACTGTCCACGCGATGTCTTCTACCGATGTATCCCTTCCAAAGGAAAATCTTAGCGCATTATCAAGGTCTTCTTTTTTGTTGCCAATAGCACTTAACACTGTACTCTGTACTTTTTTATTAGAAGAACACGCTGATCCCGATGATACATAGATTCCTTTGGATTCGAGAGCATGAAGTAATACTTCACTTTTAATATTTTTGAAACCTATATTTAAAATATGTGGTGCCCCTTCGCATTTATCGGGGCCATTGATAAATGTATCCGATATGTCCGCTAATACAGCCTCTGCCAAATGCATTTTACATGCTTTATAATGGGCATTAAGCGCTTCCATATTTTGCGCTGCATAGTTACAAGCCTCCGCTATACCCGCGATGCCCGGCACATTTTCTGTCCCTGCTCTCATCCCTTTTTGCTGCCCACCTCCATAAATCAGTGGATGGATACGTACATCTCTCGTTTTATATAATACGCCCATACCCCTTGGTCCATAGAACTTATGAGCACTTATAGACAATAAGTCTATTTTAGATTTTTTAACAGAAATAGGTATTTTCCCAAAGGATTGCACCGCGTCTACATGAAAAAAAACATCCTTATTTTTTTGTTTAATCAGCCTGCCTATCCCTTCGATATCCTGAACGGTACCTATCTCATTATTAACATGCATAATACTTACCAATAAGGTCTCTTTGTCAATAGCATTTTCCAAAGCTTCAAGATCTAGCATGCCTTTTTTATCAACTCCAATAATACATAGCTCAAACCCTTGATTTTCTAGATGTTTAAAGGTCTCTAAAACCGAAGGATGTTCTATAGATGAAGTAATGAGCTTATTCCCACGCCTTTTATAAGCAGTACTTACACCTATAATAGCCATATTATTGCTTTCTGTGCCCCCGGATGTATAAATAATCTCATCTGTTAGGCAGCCTAACATTTTTGATAATCTATCATTGGCATCTTTAAGGATAGTTTCTGCCTCAACTCCTTTTTTATGCAAAGAAGAAGGATTTCCATATGTATTTATCATACTTTCTGCAACAGCTCTGGCAACTTCATTTAGCGGCTTAGTTGTTGCTGCATAATCTAAATAAATTTCTTTCATGAACTACTCCTCTTTCATCTATATATTCACATAAAAAATGAGGGCCTATTCCCCTCATTTTTTATCTATTCATGACATTATAAATAGCTTGTAAAACACGAGTTTTTTCGAAGGGTTTGACTATAAAGTCACGAGCCCCTCTTTTAATAGCCTCTACAACTTTAGAATGTTGTCCCATTGCTGAGCACATGATAATTTTCGTATCAGGACTCACCTGTAATATTTTTTCTATTGCTTCAATGCCGTCCATCTCAGGCATAGTGATATCTAATGTAACAACATCGGGTTTTAATTGCTCTGCCATTTCTATAGCTTGAAGACCGTTTCCAGCTTCACCTACTACATTAAAGCCTGCTTCAGTCAACATTTTTTTAAGTACAGTTCTCATAAAGATCGCATCATCTACTACTAGAAAGGTTACATCATCCATCGTCAAAGATCACCCATTTCATACATAATATTCGCAAGAACAACTAATCCTGCGGTTTCACTCCTCAAAATTCTTTTGCCTAGTGTAATAGATAAAACATTTTCTTTTTTTGCAAGTGCAATTTCTTCTTCTGTAAATCCACCTTCTGGGCCAATAAAGATACCGATTGACTGATAATGAGCTGTTTGCAAAAAGGTTTTGATGTGATTATATTGTTCATTTTCAAAAGGTATACATGTGGCTTCTAAGTTGTCCTTTGCAAATAATAAGGCCTCTTTAAATAAAATAGGCTCAGAGATTTGAGGGACAATACCTCTTTTGCTTTGTTTTGCTGCACTTTCAGCTATCTTTTGCCATCTATCTAATTTATTTTCCATTTTTTTAGTCGATTCAATCTTAACAATACATCTTTCAGTAATGATAGGAATAATTTGAGTTACACCAATCTCTATACTTTTTTGAATAACAAACTCCATTTTTTCACCTTTTATCAAAGATTGAAATAGAATTGTCTGAACTAAAGGTTCTGTTTCACACGGTATAATTTCTAGTATTTTAGCATAAACCGTATGTGAATCCATCTTATTTATTATACACTTGTAGTCCTTACCTTGTCTATCGTTAATTATAATTTCTTTGTTTTCATGTAATCGTAGGACATTTTTGATATGATTGAAATCTGTGCCTGTGATGCCTATATGATCTTCTTGAATAGCGTTCTTATCAACAAAAAATTTTGCCATTGCTCATTTCCTTTTCTTAAATAATTGAGTGTTTGAGACGCGCTGTGATTGCAACCCAGTCATTTTTCTCTGTTGTATCAAGTATAAGAAATCCACTTTCTTCAAGTCCTTGTCTAACCTCATCAGCTCTTTCTCCTATAATACCTGATGCAATCAGGATACCATCATCTTTCATACACTCATTTAAAATATCTTTCATCATTAAAATAACATCCGCTACAATATTTGCAACGACAACATCATATTTTTGTGCTGTAATTTCATGAGCTAGTGTGTCATTTTCCATGACGTTACCACAATAAGTTTTAAAAACTTTTTGATCTATAGCATTTTGTTTGAAATTTATTTCTGCGATATTTACAGAATTTTCATCAATATCAACAGCTGTAACTGCTTTAGAACCTAACAGAACTGCTGCTATAGAAAGAATCCCACTGCCACACCCCATATCCAGTACGGCACACTGAGGTGTAATATATTTTTCTAACTGTTCGATACAAAGCTGAGTTGTGTAATGCTGGCCTGTACCAAAACTAGAGCTTGGATCTATTTCTAATATCATACGATTTGTGGGTACTGTGTATGTTTCCCAAGTCGGTTTAATAACAAATTTTTCGCCTACTTCAAAGGGTTTAAAATATTTTTTCCAATTATTCGCCCAGTCTTCTTCATTCACACTACCAAGCTCTATCGTTAACTTGCCATATTCACCTAACAAATCTGAAGCCTTAAGACGTTCAACTGTATTTTTAAACTCTATTAAAGTTTCATTCCCTTGTGCATTATCAGCTAAATAAACTTTTATGCTTGTTTCGATATCTTTCAGTTTTTCAACTTCTTCATCCATATAATCCCATGTGGTGCCTTCTTCTTTTAAAAATTCATTAAAATCATCAGGGTCTTGTATCACAAAACCCGTAACACCTAATTGCAGTAAAATACCAGTAATAACTTCAAGACCTTGTTTGGATGTATAGATCAGTACTTCTAACCAATTCATTATTTCATCTCCATTGTATTAAGCTATTTAAATTATAAATTAATGTTGTCTTTTATTCAAGTATGATTGTAACTGACGAAAACTAATTGTTTTTAGCTGAAAAACTTCCTTTTGAAAAAAATGACTTCAAAAGGAAGTTTTTATTTGAATTATTTTATTTTTTTTTGAATATGTTTTGCCAACCTTTTTTAGACTCTTCTGTCTGATCGCCTGTTTCTATTTCAAATTCTCTTAAAATATTTTTTTGCTTTTCAGTAAGTTCTTTCGGTACCACAATATATACTTCTACGTACTGATCCCCACGGTATTTTTTATTACGAATATTAGGGATCCCTTTACCTTGAAGCCTAAAAGTCGTAGAGGTCTGTGTCCCTGCCTGGATTGTAAATTTGACATTACCATCTAAAGTCGGAATAGAAAGTTCTGCGCCTAATGCTGCCTGCATAAAACTTATAGGCATACGCATGTAAACATCATTATCTCTTCGTTCTAATACTTGATGAGGTTTGATAGAAATTGTAACAAGCAAATCCCCATTAGGTGCTCCTACTTCTCCTACTTCTCCTTTTCCAGAAACCCTCAAGGTCTGGCCGTGGTCAATACCAGCTGGTATACTTATTGTTACTTTTTTATTCACTCTTACTTTTCCTTGTCCATGACATTTTACACAAGGTTCTTTGATTATTTTTCCTTGTCCATGACACGCATCACATGTCTGAACACTTTGCATAGCGCCCAAAATAGTTCTCTGCGTAACACGTATTTGTCCTGTACCGCCACACTTGCCGCAAGTTGCAGCACTTGTACCAGGTTTTGCTTTGCTGCCGTGACAAGTACTGCAAGTTTCAGACGTATTGACTGAAAGTTCCTTTTCACATCCAAAAGCAGCTTCTTCAAAAGTCACTTGAATGGTTTGTCTGATGTCCGCACCTGGCATAGGCCCTTGTGGTCTTCTGCGTCCACCGCCGCCAAATATGTCGCCAAATACACTTCCGAATATATCATTCATATCAAAATCTGTATCAAAACCGCCTGAGAAACCGCCGCCACCGCCAGCCTGATCAAAGGCACTATGTCCGTATCTATCGTAAGCAGCTCGTTTTTGTTCATCACTTAATATCTCATAAGCTTCTGATGTTTCTTTAAATTTGGCCTCTGCTTCTTTATTATCTGGATTAGCATCTGGATGATATTGTTTAGCTAGCTTTCTATAGGCCTTTTTTATTTCTGCATCCTGCGCTCCTCTAGCTACGCCCAGAACCTCATAATAGTCTCTTTTTTCCACGTTTTTCACCACCACTATTTGATATTTTTAAAGTCTCATTTTTACATATTACTACATTCCTAAGCATTTTACAAAGAGATTAACACAGAAACAGTCAAAGAGTACTGCTCTTTGACCGTTTTCTGCATTATTATTCTTCTTTGAAATCAGCATCTATCACATCATCATTTTGAGCTTTACCAGCTCCTCCATTCATATCAGCACCCTCCATATTTGGGGCTGCTTGACTATAAAGTTTTTCAGATATAGCGTAGAAAACGTTGGTAAGTTCTTCTTTTGCAGCTTTGAGTTCTTCTGCCTCGTTAGGGCTCATTGTTTCTACTGCAAACTTATTATTAAGGTCTTTTAATTTATTAAGACTTTCTTCTATTTTTGCTTTATCCGCAGGATCCAGTTTATCTTCCATATCTTTTAATGATTTTTCAGTTTGGAATACCATACTGTCTGCATCATTTTTCAAATCGATAATTTCTTTGCGTTTTTTATCTTCTTCTGCAAATTTTTCTGCTTCCTGTACAGCTTTATTAATTTCATCATCACTTAAGTTTGTGCTGGCTGTGATTGTAATATGCTGTTCTTTACCTGTTCCTAAATCTTTTGCTGATACTTTAACGATACCATTAGCATCAATATCAAAGGTTACTTCAACCTGTGGCACACCCCTTGGAGCTGGCATAATGCCATCTAGTTTGAAATTACCAAGTGTTTTATTATCTCTAGCCATTGGCCTCTCACCTTGAACAACATGGATGTCCACTGCTGGCTGATTATCTGCTGCTGTTGAGAATACCTGGCTTTTTTTGGTAGGAATCGTAGTATTTCTTGGGATAAGAACTGTCGCTACACCACCAAGGGTTTCAATACCTAATGAAAGTGGTGTTACGTCAAGAAGTAGGATATCTCCAGCTCCTGCATCTCCCGCAAGTTTACCTCCTTGAATAGCCGCACCAATGGCTACACACTCATCTGGGTTAATGCCTTTAAATGGCTCTTTACCGGTTATACGCTTTACGGCATCCTGCACAGCTGGAATACGTGTTGAACCGCCTACAAGCAGAATTTTATCAAGTTCAGATGCATTAAGTCCAGCATCATCTAGTGCACGTCTTACAGGGCCTAGTGTACGTTCTACTAGATCTGATGTAAGTTCATCAAATTTTGCACGAGTCAAAGTAATATCTAAGCTTTTTCCTTCACAAATAAATGGAATCAGAATGGATGTACTGGTCTTTGAAGATAATTCTTTTTTAGCTGTTTCTGCAGCTTCTTTTAAGCGTTGCATAGCAATTTTATCAGTTGATAAATCGTTGCCTTCCATTTTTTTGAACTCTTGTACTAAGTAATTGATAACTTTTTGGTCAAAATCATCTCCACCCAAACGGTTATCTCCACTTGTTGCAAGAACTTCGATAACACCGTCCCCGATATCGATAATAGACACGTCAAAAGTTCCGCCGCCTAAGTCATAAACCATAATTTTTTGTTCATGTTCATTATCAAGTCCATAAGCTAACGCTGCTGCCGTAGGCTCATTGATGATACGTTTAACATCTAAACCTGCAATACGACCTGCATCTTTTGTAGCTTGGCGTTGACTATCTGTAAAGTAAGCAGGCACTGTGATAACTGCCTCTGTTACTGACTCACCTAAGTGACTTTCTGCATCAGCTTTTAATTTTTGAAGGATAATCGCTGAAATTTCTTGTGGTGAAAGGTCTTTGCCATCAATGCTTACTCTATAATTTGTTCCCATATGTCTTTTAATAGACATAACTGTTCTGTCGTGATTAGTAATGGCTTGACGCTTAGCTACATCACCTACTAATCGTTCACCTGTTTTTGTGAAACCAACTACTGAAGGGGTTGTTCTTCCACCATCGGCATTAACAATAACAATAGGTTTTCCACCTTCCATAACTGAAACACATGAGTTTGTAGTTCCTAAATCGATTCCTATAATTTTTCCCATTATTTATTCCTCCTGACTATTTAATTGGCTACTTTAACCATACTATGTCTAATAACTTTTTCTTTATATAAATACCCTTTTTGAAGTTCTTCTACAACGATATTTTCCTCATAAGCTTCATCCTCTATGTGCAAAATAGCATTGTGAAGATTTGGGTCAAATACTTTATCTTTTGCATCTATAGGTACAACATTTAAATGCTCAAGTAAACCTGTAAACTGCTTGTAAATCATTGTAACCCCTTCATAGAAAGCTTTGTCCGCTGACTCTACCTTAAGTGCTCTTTCAAAGTTGTCTATAATTGGAAGTAATTCTGTCACTGTATTACCTACTGCGTAGTCGTAAGCATCTGTCTTTTCTTTTTGACTGCGTTTTCTATAATTATCAAATTCAGCCATCAATCTTTGCAGTCTATCCAAATATTCACTGGCTTTATCAGCTTGATTAGGTTCAGATTCAGGTGCAGCGCTTTCCTCTATTACCTCTTCTTCGGTCGTTGGGTCAGCTTCCTGCTCGCTGAGATCATCATTAAAGATGTCTTGTTCTAAATCTGTCGTACTTTTTACTTCTTCCATTTTTTCACCCTTCCTGCGTTAAGAATCATTCATTTCATTAAGCATACTTGTAATATGCGTGGTGACATACTCTAAAACAGATACAACTTGACCATAATCCATACGTGTAGGTCCTATAATGCCTATATTTCCTAAAGTATACCCACCTATGATATAGCTCGTTGTAATGATACTGCAATCCTTCATCGGTGTAAATATATTTTCTTCACCTATACGAATGGTTGTCTTGTTATTTGGATTATGATCTAAGAGTTTAACAAGGTGGAGCTTTTCTTCAAAAAGTTTAAATATTTCCCTTGTTTTTTCTTTGTTGTTGAATTCCTGAAAATCAAGAATATTATTGGCTCCTCTTATAAAAATATCAGGTAGTTCCTCATGTCCTAAAGTATCATGAATCGCTTGCAGTACATTGACCGCTAAGTCTCCGTACCCCTTCATTTTTTGTTCTATAGAAGTTTTGATTTTCTCAAGGCTTATTTCATTAAGAGTTGTTCCGCTTAGGGTTTCATTTAAACAGTTAGTGAGCAGCATACATAAATTAAAATCCAGTTCTTCAGGTGTACGTATAATATGATTCTTGACAATATTACTATCTGTGACAACAACACATACAACACTCTTGTCATCAATTGGAACAATCTGCAGATGCTTAATCTTAGGTTGTGTAATAGAGGTCGTAGATGCAATAGTAGCATAATTAGTAAGCATGGCAATAAGCTTTGCTGTTTCTTCCACTAAGGTATCTATTCTATTGATTTTTTGTCTAATCATATCTGTAATGATACGCTCAATTTCAGGATTAACATGTTTACGTTCCATCAGGTTATCTACATACAATCTATAGCCTTTATCAGAAGGTATCCTGCCCGAGGAAGTGTGAGGCTGCATAATAAACCCTAATTCTTCTAGATCAGCCATTTCATTTCTAATCGTGGCTGAACTAACACCTAAATCATACTTTTTAGAGATAGTCCTAGAACCAACCGGATCACCCGTTTGTATATAATCACGAATGATAGCCTCAAGTATCCTGATTTTCCTTTCATTCATGTCCATAACATCACTTCCTTTTACTCTGTTAGCACTCACCAACTATGAGTGCTAACTATAAAATAAAGATATCACTAATTTTTTAATATGTCAATATACTAATCGATAATTTTTATAATTATAAAAACGAACTAAATACCTCGTTGCAGATATCCATACCATAATCAGATAAACAAATTCTATCTTTATTTTTTACAAGTACGCCATGTTTTATCCACTTATTTAATTGGCTTTTATAGACATTTAGAAGATCTTCTCTAAAAAGTTCTTTAAAATTTTGAAGACTTACACCTTGAGTCATCCTAAGTCCTAAAAACATAAATTCTTCGATAGCCATTTTTTGAGTAATGTATTCTTGTTCTTGTTTGAGTAAATTTAAATTTCCATTCATTTCCACATACTTCTGGATGTCTGTTTCATTATGGTACCTTGTATGATTTAAAAAGGAGTGAGCACCCAATCCTACGCCTATATACTCTTCTCTTTGCCAATATAGTATATTATGCTTACAAGTTTTTCCCTCACGGGCCCAGTTAGACAATTCATATTGTTTATATCCCATGGCATTTAGATAGTTCTTTGCATAATGATACATTTCTCTATCAGTTAGCTCGTCCACCAGTTCGAGCTGTCCTTGATGGTAAAGATCCCAAAATCTAGTTCCCTCTTCTAAAATGAGTCCGTAAACTGACAAATGATCTAATTCATACTTTCCTACCTGCTGCAAAGTCTGTTCAAACTCTAAAATCGTTTGGGAGGGGATTGCAAACATCAAGTCGGTATTAATGGCACAGTTTGTCTGTTGTTTTAAACTGTCAATGCTTTTCTCCCAGTCCTCAAAAGTATGCCTTCGTCCTATTACTTTTAATAATCTATTATGGGTCGACTGCAGTCCTAAACTGACCCGGTTAATAGGATAAGTTTTTATCACCTGCAAGATATCCTTACTAATCATCCCTGGATTAGCTTCAATCGTCCATTCAGCATCTGGCTCCAGATGAAAACTGTCTGTAACAGCCTCACAGATTGCAGCCAATAAAAGAGGTGGAAGCATCGTTGGCGTACCTCCACCCATAAATACGGATTTAACTGTATAAAGCGAACCAAGCACCTTTGCATAATTTTTTATTTCTTTAATCAGAACTTCAGTGTAAACGCCATGAAGCTCTGACTTTGGAAAAGATAAAAAATCACAATAGTGACATTTTGAGACACAAAATGGGATATGGATATATAGCCCTATTTTCATATGACGCCTCTATTCATCTAATTTAAGTACACTCATAAATGCTTCTTGAGGCACTTCTACATTACCAACTTGACGCATACGCTTTTTGCCTTCTTTTTGTTTTTCAAGCAGTTTTCTTTTTCTTGAGATATCTCCACCATAACATTTGGCTAAGACATCTTTACGCATCGCACTGATGGTCTCTCTTGCTACGACTTTAGAGCCTATTGTTGCCTGAATAGGTATTTCAAAAAGATGTCTCGGGATTTCTTTTTTTAATTTCTCTGTTATTTTTCTTCCTTTTTCTGCTGATTTACCTTCGTGAACAATCAGAGAAAGTGCATCAACCATTTCTTTATTAACAAGTATATCTAGTTTAACAAGCTTGGATTGCGCATAACCTTTTAGCTCATAATCAAAGGATGCATAACCTCTTGTTCTTGATTTGAGCGCATCAAAAAAATCGTAAATAATTTCATTAAGCGGCAGTTCATAAGTCAGGACAGCTCTTGTTGCCTCTAAGTACTCCATCCCTAAATAAGTGCCTCTTCTATCTTGACACAAATCCATAACTGCTCCAACGTACTCTGACGGAACAATAACTTGTGCTTTTACCATAGGTTCTTCCATATATTTAATCAAAGAAGGATCTGGCAAGTTAGCAGGATTAGAAAGGTTGATCATCTCTCCATTGGTTTGATGCACTTTATAGATAACATTTGGTGCTGTCGTTACTAGATCCAGGTTGTACTCTCTCTCGAGTCGTTCCTGTATAATTTCCATATGCAGAAGCCCTAAGAAGCCGCAACGAAAACCAAAACCTAAAGCAATAGATGTTTCAGGCTCAAACACAAGAGATGCATCATTTAACTGCAATTTTTCAAGGCTATCTCTTAAATCTCCATATTTAGCCCCATCTGCTGGATACAAACCACAATAAACCATAGGGTTTACCTTTTTATAACCCGGCAGTGCTTCTTTTGCTGGATTACGGGCATCTGTAACGGTATCTCCTACACTGGTTTCTTTTACATTTTTAATACTGGCCGTAATATAGCCAACTTCACCAGGCACTAAAATCTCGCTGGCCCTGAACTGACCCGCCCCAAACGTACCAACTTCTACAACTTCAAATTCTGCTTTAGTTGCTATCATCCGTATCTTCATGCCCTTTTTAACAACGCCTTCTTTAACTCTCACAAAGATAATAACACCTTTATAGGGGTCATAAAGCGAATCAAAGATAAGTGCTTTAAGAGGTGCCGCTTCATCTCCCACAGGGCATGGAACATCTCTGACAATCTTTTCTAAGACGTCTTTAATATTAAGCCCCGTTTTTGCAGATATAAGCGGGGTATCACTTGTATCCAGTCCTATAACCTCTTCTATCTGATGTTTAACTGCCTCTGGATTAGCACTTGGCAAATCAATTTTATTGATAACAGGTATAACCTCCAGATCATGATCTAGAGCTAAATAAACGTTTGCAAGAGTCTGTGCTTCAATGCCTTGTGCGGCATCCACCACAAGAATAGCTCCTTCACAGGCCGCCAAACTTCTTGAAACCTCATAATTAAAATCCACATGTCCAGGTGTATCGATGAGATGAAAAATGTATTCTTCACCATCATCTGCATGATAAATAAGTCTTACTGCCTGGGACTTAATCGTAATACCTCTTTCCCTTTCGAGATCCATATTATCAAGTACCTGTTCCTGCATCTCTCTTGCAGTAAGTGTACCTGTCATCTGGATAATGCGGTCAGCCAGCGTACTTTTACCATGATCAATATGTGCAATAATGCAAAAATTTCTAATTCTTTCTTGTATTGAAAGAGACATATTGCCCCTCCTTAGTTTCTTTTGTAGTCTGCTGATATATAGTATATCACAATCCTTGCTATTATAGCACAGGCTTTATTTGCGTATCAATCTTTTTCAATGACTTTAGCAATAATATCTGCAATAGGCCGTGCTGCATTTAAGGCCTCCTCCCCAGTATTAGTTTGTGCGCCTATTTCAATAAGCAGTGATAGAGGCTTCATATGTAAACTATACCTGTACTCTCTAAAAAAGATTTTTCTCATGAGTCCAGGATAATATTCATAAGCTTTTTCTTGGGCCTGCAATGAAAAAGCTAAATTATCATTGAGATAGGGATTTTTAAGTTCTTCTTTTTGAACCAGTTCACCGTCAACATTTCTGTTCATGCAAAGTCCATTGACAAACATAACCTTAGCCGTTTCTTTGTTATTCAATGTGGTAACTAATTTGACATTTTCAGGAACGCCATCTCTATGAATGTCAATACATATTTCGATAGAAGGGTTCTCTTCTAATATCTTAGGAATACTTTTTTCCATAATTTCATAAGCACCCGTTACATTCAATGTATCATCCTTGTAGAATTCCTTATCAACATGTAAAGTTTCTATCCCGTATTCATTCTCAAATATTTGTTTGAGCCTATCCCCTACATCCACGACTGTTGTCCCATCTGTATAAGCTTCGCGGGCATGGGTATGAAAAATTAAAATTTTAGGACCATCTGCTTTGTTATTGATACGGAGTCCTGTTGTCATGAGCTTATAGAAATCCCATCTTTTTAGAAAGTCCGTATTAATTTCTAAAGCGGCATCACCGCTAATAAAATTCTTCAAAATATAATATGAATCTTTATAATTATCAAGACTGATATCCATTTTTTTATCGTCAGGGCTATTAGGAGTATAAAAAGAGGGTTCTGTATAGCTGAAGCTTTGATCGTTATCAGGGCTTTCAAAATAACCCGGAATATCTTGCAGATTCCCCTCAGTATTATAAGGATATTCTTTTAGATAGGGCATTGTTTGGGTGATAAAAGTTATAGGCTCTCCAATCATAACCTGTGTCAGGTGGTAAAAATAATCTTTTATAAAAAGCTTATCATTTATTGTATCGTTAAACCGCGGCAAAACGCTATTAATCATTACTTCCGCTTCTGTTACATTATAGCGCACAGCCATATCGGTCAAAGCGTTTGCCACCGACATCCAAATGAACCCATATAAAATTATTTTTTTTATATGTTCACTTTGAATTAGCCCTTTTAGACTAATACATAAATAGTAAATGTTTTTCACGATACTCCTCCTCTCAATTATGCTCTCTAATAGTTTATAGACTTGTCTTTATTTTTATGACTAATACGTATATTTATTGATATCATCAATAGTAATACCTGGGTGAACAGCTATATTAATCGCATTAGCAATAATATTTGTCAGATACTCTATGACTTCATCAATCTCCTTGGGTGTTACAAATAAATCACCTATTTCAGGTAGAAGTGTTTCCCTGATAAGCTGATATTTTTCTTGTTCACTTAATTCTTTGAGCATATCGTACAACGGTGAGTGTTCTGCCTGTTTGAGCATATTCTCAATCAGCTGGCTGAATGCATCAGATACTAAAGTGGCCGTATCAACTACAGTCGGAACACCTATAGCTATGACAGGACAGCCCAGTGTATCCTTATTGATCTGTTTTCGGGGGTTTCCTACACCTGCCCCTGGTGAAATACCCGTATTGGTAATCTGAATGGTTGAATTAATTCTAGAAGCACTGCGTGCAGCTAGGGCATCAATAGCAATAATACAGTCTGGTTTAACTTTTTCGGCTACGCCGCTGATAATCTCAGCAGTTTCTATACCTGTCAGCCCCATAACTCCTGGCGCTAAACTACTTAGATAACATACAGATTCGTCAATTGCTTCTGGTGTCTTTCTGTTGATATGTCTTGTTACAAGTACTCTGCCAGCTACCTTTGGACCTAACGTATCCGGTGTAGCAAATCTATTGCCTAGTCCAATCACAAGGACTTCCAAAGATTTTTTTTCTTTTTGTGGGAGCACCGAGGTAATAGCTTTTGCAAGAAGGCCAATGACCTCCTTATGCGTATCAGGGTCATTCTCCTTGATTTGTCTGCACTCAATCGTAATATACTGCCCCTGAGGTTTTCCCATACTTTCTTCACCCGTTTGGTCTTTAATATCTACGTGTGTAAGCATAATCTTATGCTCTTTTATCGTTTGTGTACTTACCTGTACACCGGGTATTTCATAGTCATCATCACGGTTTAATTTCAGTGTATTACTTATTTCAATCGCTAAATCTGTCCTTGGAAACCAATTGTTAGACGCCTTATTATGATCCATCAAATCACTCCTTAAAATTTTTATATCACGCTTTTACAAACTACATCCTACGTATCTTTACCATTATTTTTTATTGATATACATTGACTTAATACGATTATTCAGCTATAATGAACTTGTTTATAACCGTTCATAATTCCCCTAACCGTGTCCATAGAATATGAATGGAGGTGCCATACCATGGCAAATATTAAATCAGCAAAGAAACGTATTAAAGTTATTGCAACAAAAACTGCTCGTAATCGTTCAGTTCGTTCAGCAGTTAAAACTCAAATTAAAAAAGTAGGATTAGCTGTAGACACTAAAGATTTACAAGCTGCACAAAGTGCTTTAGTTGTTGCAGTAAAAGCTATTGATAAAGCTACTGCAAAAGGTGTATACCATAAAAAAACGGCTGCACGCAAAAAGTCTACACTTGCTACTTTAGTTAATTCAATTGCTTAATTATTAAATGAGATAAAATAAAAAGACCCTTTTAGGGTCTTTTTGTTTTACTTAATTTAAACACTGCATAATTAATATTTCTACTCTCTTTACACTTTCCATCTTCCCTGTTTTTATATCCTTATCCGTTTCAAGACATAATGCTAATATTTCTTCCAGTTGTTTAAAAGTATATAAACTCACCTGTTCTGTCATCTCTTTTAGTGCAAAATAAGGTAGTTTCATTTTAGAAGCAATTTCTTTAGAAGGCATCCTGGTCTTCAGTAGATATTTTAATTGAAGCATCATCCTATATTGTCTAGCAATTAATACCAATATCCCTATAGGTGATTCCTTCCCTTGAATGAGCGTATGATAAATTTGAAAGGCCTCATCGGCCTTACGATTAGCAATCCTCTTTACCAATTCAAAAATTCTTTTTTCAAGTGAAAAAACACATACCTTGTCAATATCTTCTTTTGTAACGGCCTTACGGTCAGTATAAGCTATGAGTTTATCAAATTCTGCCCTGATATAGACTATATTCTCTGGCATGTTTCTCAAAAAATATCTAAGCGTAGGGGCATCGATCTTTAGCTGATTCAGCTGTACCTGTTCTTCTAACATCCCATAAACCTTATCTTCCCCTGGATAATCAAATGTTATCACTGTATGTTTTGTATGGATAGCTTTATAAAGCTTACTTCTTTTATCTACTTCCTGCTCATCAATAACAAGAACAAGATACTCTGGTATATTTTTAATGAACTCCTCAAATTTCTCTGTTTCTTCTTTTTTCCCAGTTTTAAAAAAACCACTATTTTTTATATAAATCATTTTTTTATCTGAAAAAAATGGTAGTGTTTCTGCAATATCTGCCAATTTAGCTACTGTAATATCCTTATCTTCAGCTTCAAAATAATTCATCATTTCATCAGCAGATGTTAAGGTTTTATGTTTTATTTCTGTAAACCATTTATTTTTTGACCAAGTATCTTCACCTATCAGCAGATAACATTTGTCATCTTCCTTTGTTTTCATCATACATCCCCCTTTATCTGTGTCTGTAAAACGACTTTTTTACCATCTGTTCTAATCAATATGGCCCCTTGTAAATCCGTCCTCAATACATTGATTGGGTATCTAGAAAGTGTTTCTAAAGTTTTTGGATGGGGATGTCCATATCTATTACTTATACCACAACTTATAATAGCATACTGAGGCTTCATTTTCAAAAGTGCCCCCGCATCTGTTGAAGTATAGGAACCATGATGGCTTACTTTCCAAACATCTATTGTATTTAAGCTTTGAGCTATCTGCTGCTCTTTTAATTTGCTTACATCCCCTGCAAATACTGCTGAAAAGGTGCCGTATTGTATTAGACAGCTTAAAGAATTATCATTGGCATTATCAAGTGTAGCCTTTACTTGAGGTGTTAAATAAGTTATTTCTATACCGCCTAGAGTCATTGCATCCCTATAGCCCACTTGATAAAGAGTGACCTTTTTATCTGCACATTTATTAATGAGCTGTGTCATCAGTTTCGACTGATCTGATTGAGATACAAACATATTTTTAATCGTTATATCGCTATCTAATAATTCGAGGATACCCCCTATATGGTCTGCGTCTGAATGAGATAAAATAACTGCCTCGACTTCCTTTTTACCCCGGTATTTTATATACCTTTCCAATACCTGTCCTTTTCCAAAATTGCCCCCATCTATTATAACGATTTGATTTTGAGCTGTCGCCATAACTATACCGTCACCTTGCCCGACATAAAGATAGGTAATAGCAACTGCAGGCGGTACTGCTAAAGCACTAAGACTATTTACACTTATGGCTGTTAGTACCATATAAAGAATAGTTTCTTTTTTAATATAGCCTATTATTCCTAAAAAAACTATACCTAAAAAGCTTCCGTAAATAATGAGATTAACCAGATTTGGTTTGCCTGTACAATAAGTCCCCAACGGCATCGCTAGCATTTTTTCTCCTGTAAATGCAACAGCATCTAACAATAAAATAATTATCTTTCCAAGGATAATCCCTGCATTAAGATGGAAAGCACTGATAATTAAAGTGATCCAGCCTCCTATGATAATAATAGAAAACAATGGAATAAATATAATGTTTAAAACACTGCATAATAAAGGCACTTCATAAAAATGGATTGCTAAAATAGGATAGGTTCCCAAAGTAACACATATCCATGGAATGAGTAGCCGTATAAGCTTCCCATATTTCTTGTTCATGTAATCCTCTGTTATTTCTATAATCTTCGGTGCTAAGCTCAGGCTTGCCACAGCTCCAAAGGATAGCTGAAACCCTACTTGCTGAAGCTGAAAAGGATTGATGAACAAAATAAGCCATGCAGCCATTGCTAAACTACTCAACAGATCCTCTTCTTCACGGACACACCGCGCAGCCATCATAAGGGTAGCCATACTACAGGCTCTGACTGTTGATGTACTGAGACCAGTTAAAACAGCATAAGCCCAGATAAGAAGACCAGCGCCTATATATCTTGGAATATAGGGTACTCCCATATAACTTAACGCCATGTAAACAATTCCCATAAAAAGCGCAATATGAAAACCTGATATAGATAAAACATGTCCTATACCCGTTTTAGAATAAATCTGTTGAAGTTCTTCAGGGATTTTATCATCATTACCTATTAATAGTGTCTGCATGATGCCCTTATCCTGATTTTGAAATACTTTTTCGAGTTGTTGTTCTATTAGAGAAGTGATCTGCCATTTATGAAGAGTGGATATTTTAGTAACCTCATACCTTTGTGTCTTAACTATTGCAACAGTATTTTGACTCATTAAGTATTTTTCATAATCCATATCACTAGGATTCATTTTAAGAGGGATCGGCAGTGTCTTTCCCCAAATTTTAAGTTTATCATATTGTTGGACACTCTTTTGTGCCGAAATATAGACACGGACCTTTGACCGAATGCTTCTCTTCCACTCTTTATCTTGGAGTGTTATATGCTGAAGTATTATCGTGTCACCATACGCTCCTTGAATAATCTCTTGGACAGTTCCCTCGAGTGTAATAGTCTTATTTTCAATAAAATATTTCTTTTCCTGTACAGTAGGATGCCCCAATGTAATGAATAGACCTAATACAAGCATCCCAATAGAAATAGAGAGGTACTTATAGCCATACCAATAATTACCTGCCACTGCTCCCACTACAATAATAATAAAAAAAGGGAAGAAATGCGCTTGATTTAAGTGCATTTCTCCCCCTAATATACCGATGATAAACCACATAATGATTTGAACTGCCGGTCTTTTTATTTTATTCAATAATAGATTCCTTTCTTTCAAAAAACTCACTTAAATCGATATCTTTACTAAACTCTATCTCTTTTTTTCCATCTATTAAAAAGGCAACTTTTTGCACTTTAGATACTTCTGTAAGTGAATTAACAATAGAATAAATCATAAGCATTTTGCTCTCAGGTGTCGTGAAATGCTTGGATTTGACATCAAACGACAAATCCACTTGGCACACCCCTTCTTTCGTGTTAACATCATTAACAGTGGTTTCTTTGGGGATAGTTGCTAAAAGCCCTTCAGCTTGAGGCCCCTTAATCAGTTCATCAATAATATACTTTTCAAGTGCTATACTGCTATTAACTTGGATGTCTCTTTGCTCTTTAACGAGACCTTTATTATCCGCCCCTGCAAAATAGAGCGTAACCGTTTGAATGGTTGTTGGCGGATTAGGACTCAAGACACTGATAAGGATATCTTTACGTTCAATAGGACCTATTGGTTCACTGCTTATATTGGTAAGAGGTACATCCTCTATGAAAAACTCTACACCTTCTATAAAATTCAACTCTGTCAATGAATAGACTAAAGATGCTCTTATACCGATTTGCTCCTGAGGGTTTAACGCTGTGTACTCATTGTCAAACAGTACATAGGCAAGCCGTTCATTGAGATTTACTTCCTGAATATGCATATTATTATTCATTTGTATTGTTGAAGATTGGGAACCTTTACTCAAAGCATTAATAACAAACTGAACCTTTTCACGGTCCGTTGTAACTTGTGTGAAGTCAACTGGAACATTTTCAGCAAGTAAACTGCCCTTAGCAGCATCACAGAAATAAACTCTCATGCTATCTTTTGATCCTATCTTTTTGTTGCACCCCACGAGTAGGACCGGTATAAGCAGTAGGACTAAAAATAATCTCATGGTATAACTAGCTTTCATCTTACCGCCCCCTTCCAAGCATGGCGTAGTGGTACTTGCACAATAAATATAGAACCTTCTCCTTCTTCACTCTCTACTTGAATGGAGCCATTATGCATAACAACTGTTTTATAGGTGATAGCCAGTCCAAGACCTGTTCCTCCAGTTTCACGATTCCGAGTTTTATCCGTTCTGTAAAACCTTTCAAATATTTTGGATTGTTCTTTTTTGGAGATACCTATTCCTGTATCTTGAATCGTTATGAAAGCATCTTGTACATCATTTTGCACAATGACTTTAACTTCACCACCATTAGGCGTGTATTTAATAGCATTTTCAATAAGATTGGACAATGCTAATGTAAACTTAACCTCATCTATTTCAGCGGTAATATCCTTATGACTTTCATAAATTAATTTAATTTCTTTTTTCTTAGCAAGAGGAACTAATCTCTTTAAAATATTTTGAGTCATCTCCGTTAAGTCTACATTTGTGATGTTCATAGGAATTTCTCTTTGATCCAACCTTACAAGAGTCAATAAATCCGAAATAATATTATTAAGCCTATCTACTTCTGAATTAATATCTTGAAAAAACTCCTGATACATTTCAACAGGCACATTTTCTTCAAAAATAAGCGATTCAGTAAGTACTTTGATAGATGAGAGCGGTGTTTTTAGCTCGTGAGATACATTGGATACAAACTCTTGTCTAGACTGCTCTACTCTTTGGAGCTGTTCTGCCATATGATTAAAGGCATTTCCAAGCTCAGCAATTTCATCTTTACCCACCACATCAACTTTTTGGTCAAGCTGTCCTGTTGTAATCCTTTGAACAAATTTCATAAGTGCTTTTAGCGGTTTGGTAATAAAAGAAGAGGTAATAAAACTAATGAGGCCCGTAAATAAACTAGCCACCAATGAAAGTAAATAAACTTGACTTTTCATTTTATCAAGGGAGATATAAATATCTTCAATATTAGCTGATAAAATGACAGCTCCTAGTACTTTATTTTTATCATTCTTATCTACTACCGATACGGCTGCTGTCATAATTGGCTCATCGGGAGCCTTTGCAGCTTGATCCTTTTTACTAAGGGCTGAAAACACTTGACTATTCATAACCGTTTTATTAAGTACTGTCCCACTGGAATCGGCCACTACAAAACCTAATTTATCTACAACAACAATTCTGCAGTTTAAATCTTTTTCATTGCTTCGACTTTTAACAAGTGACATAAATAAGTTGTAGTTACTGGCATCTTGCAAATAATTGGCTTCTTTTATTTGAACAGCAACACCATTGGCTTTACTGAGCCAGTCAAACTCACTTTTTCTTATAAAATGAGTCTCCATACTTCCTAGGAGCAACTTAGAAAAAATAGTAAGCGGCAGATAACTTACAATAAAAAACAGTATAAACAAACGCCATCTTAGACTTTGAAACCACCGGGTTTTAATCCTTAAAATAGTAACCTACCCCCCACTTGGTGTAAATATACTCTGGCTGACCTGGATTAGGTTCTATCTTTTCACGCAGCCTGCGTACATGTACATCTACTGTACGTACATCCCCTGGATACTCTCTTCCCCATATCGTGTCTAGAAGCTGATCTCTACTGTAGACTTTACCAGGATGTGTCGCGAAAAGTTCCAACATATCAAATTCTTTTGCTGTAAGATTGATTTCTTGATTTTTTATAAAGATTCTTCTGCTGTTCACCTCTAAACGTAGCTCTCCAACCTCAATGATTTTTTTATTAGGTTCTTTTTCTACATGAACAGCCCTTCTTAAAATAGCTTTGATGCGGGCTTTTAGTTCAAGGATATTGAAAGGCTTCGTTACATAATCATCTGCACCATATTCAAGACCCATTATCTTATCCATATCCTCACCCTTTGCTGTAAGCATAATAATGGGAATACTTGAAAATTCTCTCACCAGCTGACATACCTCTAAGCCGTTATACTTTGGAAGCATTACATCTAATATCATCACATCATATTTTCCATTTTTTACATAATTAAGTGCTTCTTCACCATCATAGGCTGCATCCACTTCCCAACCTTCTTGCTGAAGACTAAATTTTATCCCTTTAACAATTAATTTTTCATCATCAACAACTAAAATTTTACTATTCATCGCTTATCCTCCTTTTTATAATGTTATAAGTGGCTTAATCTTTGCCAGTGTTTTTTCTCCAATCCCCGACACATCAAGTAACTCATCAATTGTGTTAAAGCCTCCCATAGCCAAACGATACTCCATAATGGCCTGAGCCTTAACTTCTCCAATTCCCGGAAGCGTTTGAAGTTCTTCGATGGTTGCATTATTTATACTTACTGTCTGCGAAGATTGATCTTGATTACTCGCAGACTTGTCTGTACCTGTATCTTGGAAAACCCCCATATCTTTATTTTCGTATGAAATGAAGTATTTGTCAATTTCTTCACCTATTTTAGGAATATATATTTTTTGATTAGGTATGATGGGGCTAGCTAAATTTAAATAGCTGGAATCAGCCTCCTCTGTCAGTCCGCCACCAGCTTTGACAACATCGTTAATAATGGCTGTTGACTCAACATAGTATACTGCTGGATGAAGTATTTCACCACATATATAAACAGGCACTTTGGAAGGTGCTGGCGAGGGCATAACTTCTTTTGCAGATGCAGGTTCATTTATTTGTTCTGAAGTGACAGATGTTAGACTTTCCTCCTTTGGCCAGGTTTTCTCTTGGTTTTTTAGTACACTCAATTGAACTTCTAAAGCTTTGCTTTGAGAATCTTTAAAAAGATACCACCCTATATTACATGTCACAACTATTAAAAAAATTATAATCACTTTATACTTTTTGAATAATTCTACCATAGAATCACCTCTTACACAAAGTGTTAACATATTTTTAATAAATTAGACTATTTAGCCTTACTAAATTTATACAAGTCTGTTATACTATATGAGGTGAAAGGAGTATAGTCGACATATGAAACATAAAATATCAATATTTCTAAGTATATTAATTGTATTAGTAGGGAGTATGCCAATCAATTTATCCGCCTCTCCTGCTGCCCCAAATCCTCCAGTCATTGCGGCTGAATCGGCCATCCTAATAGATGCTAAAACCAAAGCTATATTATACGAAAAAAATGCTTATCAAAAGCAATATCCTGCAAGTATTACGAAACTTATGACAGCCTTGTTAGCTATTGAAAATTTATCACCTACAGATATCATTACGTTTTCTAAAGAAGCCATTTTTGGTATTGAACGTGGCAGCAGCCATATTGGTATGGATGTAGGTGAACAGATAACTGTAGATCAAGCTTTGCACGGCATTCTTCTAATGTCTGCTAATGAAGTAGCCAATGGCCTTGCTGAAACAATCAGCGGATCTATTGAAAATTTTGCTATCAAAATGACTGACCGTGCCAAAGAGCTCGGTGCTCAAAATACTCATTTTATGAATCCCCATGGATTACACGATAATGACCATTATACCACCGCTTACGATATGGCGCTTATCACCAGCTATATTTATAATAACTCTTATTTTGCTGAGATAATGAGTCATATAACCTATCAAATCCCTAGTACAAACAAGGTGTCTGAGATTCGTTATCTTTCTCAGCAGCATGGGCTTATGAATAAGCAGCGTAATAGCCAAATGTATAGAGCGGATGTCATTGGTGGCAAAACTGGCTATACTGATATCTCAAGGCATACCTTGGTGACAGTTGCTAAACATGGAGAGATTGAACTAATAGCTGTGATTTTGAAATCTGAAAGAGATTCACTTTATACGGATACAAATGCTTTATTAGATTATGGTATAAACTCCTACAAAGAGCTTACGCTTCACAGCCCTAATGTTACGCTTAAAACACTTCCTATGTATACGATTAAAAGTGGACAACTTTATCAAGCAGGGAATTGTTCGATTTCAGTAGAAGCCCCACTATCTATTCTTGTCAGCAAAGATATAAAAGAAAGAGATATCGTTACAGATATTACACTCCCAGACTATATAGAAATTGGCAAAAATAAGGGGGCTGTTGTTGGAAGTATTACGTATCTCCACGATAATAAAATATTGGCAAAAAACAATCTTCTTATAAAAGATGTTGAATTTTTACCTTCTCCTTATGCTACTGTATTACCAGTACAAAATAAAATTTTGCCACATATCCCTCTTTACCTGATAGTTGCTCCTTTTATCATTATTTTTTCTTGCTTTTTGTTTTTAAAAAATAGAAAACATCGCAGAAAAACTAAACTTAAATTTAATAAACATATAAGATAATTATAAAAGCACCTAAAACATTTTTATTGATTGTGTTCTAGGTGCTTTTAATTAAAAGGTGATAACTTTTGCATCTTTCCAGAGTCTATCTAGAGCATAAAATGCAGCATCTTCTTGATGTAAAATATGCACGATAACATATCCGTAATCTAACAAAATCCATTTTGCTGTAGAACCACCTTCTTTTTGGAGAAGAATTAATTCTTTATCTGATGTAAGTACTTTTTCTATCTCATCCGCAATGGCCTGAGTCTGCCTTATATTACTTGCAACCGCAATAATAAAAATATCCGTTAAAGTTGTAAGTTCATGAACATCTAGTATTTGTATACTACTTGCACTCTTGCTATTAATGATATCATATATCTTTTCAGCCAGTGTCACTGTGTTTTTATTCAAGTTATTAAAATCTCCTTTCATTAAGTAGGTAAAATACTCATCTGCGTTAATATTAAGTAACCGTAATAAATGACAAACATAATCAAAAAAAGCCGTCCTTCATTTTTTGAAATCGTACGTTCAGATTTACTAAATATATACAAAACAACTGTAGCGAAAATCATAACCATTAAATCAAGACCTATTGCATCTTTAGGTATAATATGACCAAATAATGCCGAAGGTACTCCAATTACAAAACATATATTAAAAATATTACTTCCAATAATATTGCCTATAGCCAAATCTTGTTTTCCTTTTTGGGCCGCTATAACAGACGTTACAAGCTCTGGAAGCGATGTACCAAAAGCCACTATTGTTAAGGCTATAAAGCGCTGGCTAATGCCCATAAAAACTGCTATTTTTGTTGACGCGTCTACTACAAAGTTCCCCCCTATGATAATGGCAATGAGACCAAAAGCTGTGTAAATACATGCCGCTTTAAAACTATATTTGGCCTCTACCTCTTCACTCTGACCATTTTTAGCCAATTGGACAAGATAAAATATAAAAACAGCGAAAAAAATAAGGATAACAAAGCCGTCTCCTCTAGAAATCATATTGATCTCTCCGCTTTGAAATGACTTATCTAAAAATAGAATACTCATTAGAAGAGATACCAAAAATAAAAAAGGGATTTCTTTTTTTATTGTATCATTTTGAACCTTAATAGCACCAATACATGCTGAAATTCCTAAAATAAGTAGAATATTTAATATATTGCTCCCTATAACATTGCCCAATACTATGTCACTATTGTGAGTTATCATCGCCTTAATACTCACAGCGGCTTCTGGAGCACTTGTGCCAAACGCCACTATCGTAAGACCAATTAAGATATCCGGTACATTGAGATGTTTAGCAATGGATGAAGCTCCCTCAACAAAATAATCTGCTCCTTTAATAAGCACAATAAACCCTAAAATAAGAATAATAGTTTGAATAAATGGGGTACTCATAATATCTCCTTTTCTTACCTGTTTATCATTTGGAATCATATAGCTTATATTCTGCTATAAGCTCATGGGTTATAGGATGTATCTCTTCTTTTAATATGTTTGTTACATAATTATATGATGATGAAAGGGCTCTATACATGGCTCTGTTTAAGTCATACAAAGCTAGATTTTTAATTTGCTCTTTGCCTTTATACGGACTTCTTCCCTCTTCTGTCATATCAGCTAAATAAATAACTTTTTCCAGATCACCCATCCCGAATCGGCCTACTGTATGATATTTAATACTATCTAAAACAGCTGGTTTATAAATACCCCACTCATTCTCTAGGAGGGCCGCTCCAAGTTTCCCATGGGCTAAATCCATATGAAGGGTTTCAAATGCATCCAGCTCAACAGCATATTTTTCACATAAAGCCGCCTTGTCCTGTACGGAAAGTTCTTTGGCAACATCGTGGAATAAGGCCGCAATAAACACTTCATCATAGTCTAATTGATAAATCTTTGCAAGCTCCAAAGCCATTTCAATGACACCTTTTGTATGGGCATAACGTTTAGGAGACATTTTTGAAGCCACATATTGGCACATATGTTCTCTTTCTTGAGGGGTAAGACATATTCTGTATTCATAAAGATTATATTTTTTGATATAATTTTCAACTTCCTCTGGCACTAAATATTTAATAGTTTTCATATGATGAATGCGCTCTCGAATATTAGAAGAGGATATTGCTAATGCAGGAACTTCCAGAAAATGAATATTGGTCTGATAGGTTCTCTTGAGTTCATCAATCTGAGAAAGCAATTCATTTTTATTATGTCCCGGTCTTGTTACAGCTACAAATTCACATAATTGCAGGAGCTTTTCTGATTCCTTCCATGTGAGAATCTTATGAATAGCGTCGGCTCCTGTAATAAAATAAAGTCTTACCGTTTCACCATACGTCCTCTTAAGTTCTTTAATCGTATCAATGGTATAGGTAACACCTTCCCTATCGATTTCCAACCGAGACACTTTAAAACTTGCATTAGCCGCTGTAGCTAATACAGTCATAAGATATCTATGCTCACTTGTCGTCATATTGATATTTGATTTATGAGGAGGATGTCCTGTAGGAACAAATATAACTTCATCAATATTAAATTCATGCCTTACTTCTTCTGCTGTTACTAAGTGACCGATATGAATAGGATCAAAAGTTCCTCCCATTATCGCCAATTTAGTGATCTTTGTGCCTTTAACCTCCATAAAGCGGCTTCTCCTTTGTCTAACTTGTTTATAGATTTTATACCTCTTCTATTATAACCTATTTTTGGAAAATTAAAATATTAAATATAAAATATAAGAGTTGACTGTTTTGCATCAACTCTTATATTTTTTATGGTAAAATAATTTTGGGATTCTTTTTGGAAGGTTTGTAGAAAATAATCTTTTTACCAATAACCTGTACAGTGATGGAGTGGGTTCTTTCACTGATGATTCCTGCTATATATTGGGGCTCTAAGGAGCAATTGTTCAGTACAGATACCTTTACAATCTCTCTTGCATCTAAAGCTAATATAAGGGCTTCTGTTAGCTCAGGTGTAATGCCGTTTTTGCCTATTTGAAATATAGGATCTATTGTTTGAGCCAAAGATCTTAAATGGGCCCGCTGTTTACTTGAGATAGTTTGCATCATCTATTCCTTTCTATTTAAAATATTCGAACTCTAGCTCATAAATTCTAACAGAGTTTCCTTCTTGAATACCTGCTTCTTCCAAAGCATCAATAATGCCTTTTTCACGGAGATATTTTTGAAAAAATGCAAAGCCTTTTTCTGTATCTAAAGCAGTATATCCCATCATCTTTTCAACACCCACACCTTCTACTACAAAATAATCTTCTTCTAACTTATTGATGGTGAAAGGTGCATTGGAAAAGTCATTTATTTCTTCAAACTCCGGTTCAAATATTACATTATGCTCTGGTACTGTTAAGAGTAAATCTGAAATATGCTTTAAAAGTTCTTGTAAATTTTGATTTCCTGCCGCTGAAATTGGATCAACTTGAATACCCTGTGGTTCAAATTCAGCTTTAAGTCTTTTAATGTTTTCGGAACAGTCTTCTATATCTATTTTATTTGCTGCTATAATCTGTGGTTTATCCTGCAAAATAGATTCATTATATAAGTCAATTTCTTTTTGAATTGTATAAATATCTTGTACAGGATCTCGGCCCTCTGTCCCTGCAGCATCCACAACATGAACTAAAACTTTAGTTCTCTCTACATGTCTCAGGAAAGCATGCCCTAAACCGATCCCGTCAGCCGCCCCTTCTATAAGTCCTGGGATATCTGCCATGACAAACTGTTTGCCATATTGGTTGGTAATAACCCCAAGATTAGGTGCAAGGGTGGTAAAGTGGTAATTAGCTATCTTAGGCTGTGCATTACTCACCATAGAAAGCAGTGTAGATTTACCTACGTTAGGATAACCTACAAGACCAACGTCTGCAATCATTTTAAGTTCAAGTATAAGCCAATATTCTTTAGCAGGTTTCCCTTTTTCAGCATATCTTGGGGCCTGTCTTGTCGCAGTTGCAAAATGTTGATTGCCTTTACCGCCTTTACCTCCGCTAAAAATAATCTCTCGCTGATTTACTTTATGAAGATCCGTAATAACCTTTAAAGATTCAGCCTCTCTTATAACAGTACCTTGTGGCACCCTAATCACTAAGTCTTCTGCATCTTTGCCATGGCAACGCTTTTTGCCGCCATTTTCTCCGTCTTTGGCCTTATAATGCCTGACATGTCTAAATTGAATCAGTGTATTCACACCAGGATCCACTTCAAAAATAATATGTCCTCCTCTACCGCCATCTCCACCGTCTGGACCACCGTTTGGAACATATTTTTCTCTTCTGAATGATACATGTCCGTCTCCGCCTTTACCGGAACGAACCAATATTTTGACTTTGTCTACAAACATAACATCACTTCCTTCCTACATAGTTTGTACACTTTTTATCTATTTCATAATGCATAAAAAGAAGGTTTCAATCAATTATTGAAACCTTCTAGAGTAATTATGCTTCTTGTGCAACTGGGTATACAGAAACTTGTTTCTTATCTCTGCCTTTACGTTCAAATTTAACTTTTCCATCCGATAATGCAAACAGTGTATCATCTCCACCGCGTCCTACATTTTCACCAGGATGAATTTTTGTTCCTCTTTGACGATATAAAATATTACCAGCTTTTACAAATTGTCCATCTGCTCTTTTAGCACCTAAACGTTTTGATTCAGAGTCACGACCATTTTTAGTAGATCCTACTCCTTTTTTATGAGCAAAAAACTGAAGGTCTAAACGTAACATATAACTCACCTCCTAATAGTTTGAATTTGTATATAGTTTTCTCCGTACGTTTCTTTAATTGTATTTAATCCTAATATCATTGCATCTAATAATATCTGCGAACCTTCGGAATAACTTCCTAACTTGCGTTTTGGAAATTCACAATCTAATAGACCTTGTGAATTGTCAATCTGCTTGATGGATGTTTCTTCGTCTGATAATTCTGTGATTGCGTTCACCGTATTAAATGTCAATATACTTACAGCAGCACATATGATATCAGACCCATGACTAGAATAGCCTGAATGTCCTTCTATCTTAAAGCGCCATAACAAATCATTTTGATAATATAAACTTGCACAAATCATAACAATTAAGCTTCAATAGCTGTAATAGTTACTTGAGTGAAAGGTTGACGATGACCACGTTTTTTATGGTAAGTCTTTTTAGCTTTGTATTTGTAAATGATAAGTTTTTTACCTTTACCATCACCTACAACATCTGCTTTTACTGCTGCACCACTTACAAATGGGGTTCCAACAGTTAAAGAATCCTCTTGACCTACTACTAAAACATTATCAAATACAATAGATTCACCAGCTGCTGCGTTTAACTTTTCAACACAAATGCTGTCTCCAACTTGTACTTTATATTGTTTGCCACCTGTTTCAATAATTGCGTACATGTGTACACCTCCTCAATCCGAAAACTCGCCGAATATGGTACTGCAGAGCAGTTTTAGAACCTCTTCGTGCGGCTTAAAACACTTAAACATCTTATCATAGTCTGTAAAGCCTGTCAATGTTTATCCTTCATAATATTGACATATAAATTTGTTTTTTAGTTCTTTTTGCAGCTTTACAAACTCAATCTTTATCCCATACTTGTTTTCTAAAGCTTCTTTTAGCTTATGACAAGCAAAAAATTGATGAATTTCCTCTGAACATTCTATACTGACTTGCTTATTAATAGTTTTATGAGCTGCGTATTTAATCTTTGTTTCAATGAGATACCCATAATATTCAAGATGATAGTCTCCTGCAAAATATTCTGAGGATTTATAAGGTGCAAAAATTTTGGTGGGAATGCTTGTATATTTTTTACTTCTTGCTAATTGCATCAGCCCAAGTTCAGTAAGCGGGAAAAGAACCGTTCTTTTATCTTGTAGTTGATTGAGAAGTTGCTTGGCGTAAACATAAATTTCTTCTTTATCTTCTTTATGAGGCATCTCAATAAGATCTAAAATAATAATGCCTGATAAGTTGCGTCGCATGATTTGTAAAAGACTTTCTTTGACTGCTAACCGATTAAGCTCAAGGACTGCCTTACGATGATTATGTGTCATGACAGCTTTTGCACTATTTACATCAATCACTGTAAGTGCTTCTGTATAATCGATAATAATATTCCCGCCATTTTTGAGCCAAATTTTTCTACTGGTGAGCATACTTATTTCTTTACTTATATCATAGATTTGATAAAGATCTTCTCTCTGCTCAAAGTATTTAATGTCAACAGGATAATCTTCTTGACCATACTGTTCAAATACTCCTTTAAGCCTCTCGGTGATCTCAGAATCATCACAAATGATCTGAATCTCTTCGTGGATCTTTACATTTTCTATTACAATTTGAAGAGCTATCGGAAACTCTTCGTATAAAACAGAACCTCTTGAAAGATTGTCCTTTATCTGCATCAGTTTATTTACTTTATTGATAAGATACAGAGCATCTTCTTTAATATCCTCTATACTTATATGCTCAGCATGGGTTCTTACAATAAAACCGTATTTATTGCCCGAAATCTCATTTAACAACTGCTTAAAACTATTTCGTTGTGATTTATTGGTGATTTTCTTTGATACACTCACGCCTGTTTCAAAAGGCAGACATATCAGATGTTTGCCCTTCAAACTTATTTTAGCAGTTAGTTTATTACCCTTTTCTCCCTCATTTTGCTTAACAATCTGTACAGGCAGTCTTGTCCCCTGGCATATTTTGCCTTGATACTGTGCAGGAATTTGTGAGACATGGAGCAATCCTTTTTTATCTGCCTCATAATCTACAAAAACAGCATTTAAGTTTTTAACAACTTTATCAATCTGACCGATAATCACTTTATTTTGATTGCTTGGATTTAAATTGGACTCCATATAGGTCGCAATAAGTTCATCTTCCAAAACTACCGCTATTCGCGTAAAAAGCACGGTCTTTTCAATAAGTATTAACTTTTTCATACTATTCTCCTGTAATGATCAAGAGGAATGTAAACCCCCTCATCATACGCGTATAATTCTCTGCGTGTTATATTAACCCATTTGTCTGCCCCATCCTCCTCATTCAAAACAGCCTTCAAAAAAAGCTGAGGACTTAAATTTTGGCTGCTTCCAGCATGAGCCTTAACGTTTATAACAAAATTATCCACATTTTCTTCTATGTTACACTCTAATATCATAGGTTTGACATCCACAACCTGAATGCCTTTTTTTCCTTTTTTATGAACAACCAATGACTGCTCCTTGAGTTTATCTGTGATTGCTGCCGGACTAGTATAAGCAAACTCATCTTTAGGAAGGCCTATTTCATAGCTGGCTGCACTTACCAAACTCATCAAAGAACCTGTGTCTTCTTCTATACAAAAGGCATCTATCATTTCAATACCCTCTACAAGCACTTTATTTAGTTGATCCTTTATTTGTTCAGGTACCACATCTATTGCAGTCACCATATCCATATATTCCCCTGTACTGCTTACTCCCACTGATAAAGGCATCGCAAAATATACCAGTGAATGAGGATTAAATCCCTGGGAATACGCAATGGGAATCTGCGCAACCTTAATGGCTCTTTGAAATAATCTCATAATATCTAAATGACCAACAAATTTAACTTGTCCCTGTTTTATAAATTTTAATCTAATTTTCATTACATACTCCTTTTTCAAGTCCACTTATACCGCAAGCGGAACATTTTTCCCTGCAGTTAGGGGTTGTAACGATATCTTTGGCCTTTTCATTTTCTTTCATCAGGAACTTTTTAGTTACACCAATATCAATATGATCCCATGGTAAAATTTCGTCATAATCTCTTGCCCTAGTGGCATAAAAATCAAAATCTATCCCAGCTTCCGTTGCTGCTTGTTCCCACTTTTCATACCTGAAATGTTCACCCCAACTATCAAATGTACAACCATTTTTAAACGCTCTATAGATAAGCTCACTCACTCGCCTATCTCCCCTTGCAATAACTGCTTCTAAAATACTGGTCTTTGCATCATGATGGTTATATTTAATTTGTTTTCTTTTAATAGAATTCTTTAACAAATTATGTTTTTCCATAAAACTTGCCACTGAATCCTGTGCTTCCCATTGAAAAGGCGTAAAAGGTTTTGGAACAAAGCAAGATGTACTAACAACGAGCTGCAGTCCACCTTGTCTCTTCTCTTTATCAATTTGATAATAAACCATTGCAATTTTTTCTGCTAATTCAGCAATGCCTTTAACATCTTCTTCTGACTCATTTGGAAGCCCTAACATGAAGTATAGTTTTACTCTGTTCCATCCACCCTCAAAAGCCAAACGACAGCCATTTAATATTTCTTCTTCTGTTATATTTTTATTAATAACATCTCGAAGCTTTTGGGTACCAGCCTCTGGCGCAAAGGTCAAACTGCTCTTACGCACTTCTTGTACCTTTTTCATAAGATCCACCGAGAAAGCATCTACCCTAAGCGACGGCAAAGAAATATTAACGAATTCCTCCTGACACAAACTCATCAGTTCTTCTGAAAAACACTGTAAATCATCGTAATCACTGGTACTCAGGGATGCAAGTGAAATTTCTTCATAACCGGTAGACCGGAGTAGTTTTTTTGCATGCTGCAAAAGTACTTCCTTGCTTTTTTGCCTGACTGGTCTATAAATCATACCTGCCTGACAAAATCTACAGCCTCTTATACAGCCTCTGAACATTTCAAGCGTCACTCTGTCATGAATGGCTTGTATCCAAGGAACAATCTGCACCTCTGGGTAAAAAACTTGGTCAATATCTTTAACGATTACTTTTTTTATCCTATCCTTTGCCTTGGGGTGTAAGGTTTGTTTTTCTTTGATGGTACCATCCTCATGATAGGTTTCTGTATAAAAGCAAGGAATATAAAGACCTTCAACATCTAAAAGCTGCTCTAGAAACGCTCTTTTTGTTTTACCGCTTGCTTTCCAAGCTTTATATTTATCAAATACTATATCATACACCACTTCCCCCTCACCTATATAAAATATATCTATAAAGGGAGCTAAAGGTTCAGGGTTACAAGCGCAAGGCCCTCCAGCTATAATAATTGGATCTTCCTCGCCCCGTTCCTCACTATAAAGCGGAATGTCTGCCAATTCTAACATGCTTAAGATATTCGTATAACTCATTTCATACTGCAAAGTAAAACCCACAAAATCGAAGTCTTTGAGCACGGTGTGGGTCTCTAAAGAAAAGAGCGGCATACTATTTTGTTTCATAAGCTTTTCCATATCCGTCCAAGGTGTAAATACCCTTTCACAATAGACATCTTCTCTTCTATTAAAAAAATGATATAAAATTTGCATTCCTAAATGACTCATCCCTACTTCATAGACATCTGGAAAGCAAAATGCAAAACGTGTCATTTCTTTGGTAATAGCTTTTTTACAGCTATTTAGCTCTCCGCCTATGTATCTAGCGGGTTTGTCAACTTGACTTAGTATTGAATCTGATAAATTTATTGTTGTCATCTCATCCTCCGTAATTCAAATCTACTGTATGGCTTAATCGATATAGTGACTAACTTTCTCCTTCACCTCATCTACCAATGAATAGATTTCTTGTAGTTGTATACTTTTATTTAGCTGTCCACTAATAAGCTGCTTCAATTCACTATTATTATTTCTATGAAGTACAATTAAAATACCTATTAGTATAATAGTGCATAAAATAAGCTGCTGTAAAAATTTTTCAAACATATTGTTTTCTATTTCATTTTGCTTTTCTTCCCACGGTCTTTTTCTTCTGACTTCGCCCACCATTATCACCTCTAAACTTATCATTATATTGTATATATATGGGACAAGTAAATGACTTATGCGGACTTACCAGCAAAAATAAAAAAAGACTTAAAAAAGTCTTTTATCTCATAACCTCTCGCCAACTCAAATCTCCGCGTTCTAATGCCTTAACTAATAGCTCTGCTGTTGCTAGATTTGTAGCGATAGGTATATTATGAATATCACATAGTCTTTCCAGACTTCCAAGATCAGGTTCATGGGGCTTTTGTGATACTGGATCTCTAAGAAAGATAACCATATCTACCTGATTATGAGCAATTTGTGCGCCTAGTTGCTGCGCTCCTCCTAAATGTCCTGCTAAATATTTGTAAATATTTAAGTTAGTGGCCTCTTCAACCAACCTACCTGTTGTTCCTGTAGCATATAAAGTATGTTTCGTTAAAATATGTCTATATGCTATTGTAAAATTCTCCATAAGCTTCTTTTTTGCATCATGGGCAATTAATGCTACATTCATTTATAAAACCTCCTTTAGAACATCGTCTCTTCTTTACTCATCGCAACATTTAATACTAATCCCATCCCTATCATATTGGCCCATAAAGAACTGCCGCCGGCACTGATAAATGGAATAGGGATACCTGTGTTAGGCAATAAATCTGTAACTACGCCTATATTTACAAATGATTGAATAGCAATCATTCCAATATATCCCACTACTATAAGCCTGCCAAAATTATCTATAGCTCCGTGAGCTACCCACAAGCCTTTAGCTATCATAAGAAGTATCAGTGCAATAACAACTGATGCTCCTATAAATCCAAATTCTTCGCCTATAACAGCAATAATAAAGTCATTATGTGACTCTGGCAAATAATTCAGCTGACTGATTGATCCCTCATAGAGTCCTTTTCCCTCCAAACCCCCAGAACCGATGGCATGAATAGCTTGATTGGTTTGATATCTTTCGGCTAAATTATCACCGCCATTAATCTTATTAACGATTCTTTCACGTTGGTAACCTGCAATCAATTTTTGATTTGGATCTTTAACAATATATACAAAGGCAGTTGTAACAACCAAAACACCTATTATAGCTGTTGTAACAATATATTTTATATTCAACTTTGTTACAAATAATTGTATCACTAAAACAACGATAAGTACAATACTAGTTGATAAATTTGGTTGTCTATTAATTAAAATAAATGGAATAAATGCGAAGATCCCTATAATAATGATAGGCCATAATTCGTTGATTTTTTTATCATACTTATCAATAAGTTTTGCAGCACATAAAATCATAGCTATTTTAGCAAATTCTGATGGCTGTATCTGTACCGGCCCAATCATAATCCATCTGGCTGCCCCATTGACGTTTTTACCTACCAAGAGAACAGCAGCTAACACAATAACCGTTAAACCATAAATAATGAGATACCATTCACCTAGCAGGTGATAATCTATCGTCATTGCTATAATCATTAAAACTAGCCCTACAGCAAAGTAAATAACTTGCTTGCTTGCAGAATCATCTCCTCCTGAATAAGCTGTAGCACTGCTTATAGCCAAAACGCCTATACCCGTTAAACCTGTCATAATGAGTATTAATATAATATCGACTTGTTTGAGATAATTTTTAATTGACATTTAAAATATATTATTCCTTTCCTCTAAAACAAACCCACTTATCTAGTGGTTTATTTTTTTCAGATTTTTAATAGGTATATTAGCAGATAATACTGGTGATTTTTTTCCGCCTTCTTCATACTGTAAATTAGAAATTTCAATATTAAAATCATCTGTATCGATATCTACATATTTGGATATGACAGCTACAATATCTGCCCTCATCATTTCTAATAATTCAGTTGAACAATTGATTCTGTCGTGAATAAGTACTAGTTTTAACCTATCTTTTGCCACAGAACTTGATTTGTTTTTTCTACTAAATAAACTATTAAAATCCAGCATCCCTATCACCCTCTTTTATAATTTAATGACCAAAGCCAAATACCTTTTTAAGTTTTCCTACAAAATTATTATCTGCCTGCAGATCTAAAAAGGGTATTTCTTTCCCTTCCACTCTTTCTGCTATATTCCTAAATGCCTTACCTGCCAAAGAATTAGCTTCTGCAGCGGCTGGTTCCCCTTTATTAGTTGAAACCACAATATTTTCATCATCTGGGACAACGCCGATTAGATCAATTGCTAAAATTTCCACAACATCTTCCATCGCCATCATATCCCCGCGTTTTACCATGTTCATTCTTACTCTATTGATAATAAGCTGAGAATTGGAAATACCATGGGACTCTAATAATCCAATAATTCTATCAGCATCTCTGACTGCTGAAACCTCTGGTGTGGTCACAACCAGCGCTCTGTCTGCTCCAGCTATTGCATTTTTAAAACCTTGTTCTATCCCCGCAGGACAATCTAAAATCACATAATCAAACTCTTCTTTTAATGAATCAGTGAGCTTTTTCATCTGTTCTGGACTTACTGCAGTTTTATCTCTAGTCTGGGCAGCCGGTAATAAAAATAAACCATCAAAACGTTTATCTTTAATAAGCGCTTGTCTCAGTCTGCATCTGCCTTCTACTACATCTACCAAATCATAAACGATTCTATTCTCAAGTCCCATAACAACATCTAAATTACGAAGACCTATATCAGCATCTACTAAAACAACTTGTCTGCCTAACAAGGCTAGAGCAGTTCCCACATTTGCAGAAGTAGTGGTTTTCCCAACTCCACCTTTGCCTGAGGTAATTACAATTACTTGACTCATATTCAAACCCCCAATATTCCTTAGTATTTTATTCTTATTTTAACATATGATTTAATGTTTTAAAATCAATTTGGTCAACATATATTTGTTCATCATGTAAATAGGCGATTTGCGGACAATTTGTATTTGCCATGCAGCCAAATTCACCGTTCGGTGATTGTGCTATACTGCTCTTAATCCCTATTTGAATCGGATTCATCGTACATGCAACGATAAAAGGTTTATCGTTTTTCATATTTAAGCCTGCATGGACCTTTCCTTTAAGTGCTCCTAATACAATGACGTTGCCGCCAGCAGTAACGACTCCTCCAGGATTAATATCCCCCAAGACAATCACATTGCCTTGGTAATCTACATGATGTCCAGATCTTACAATACCATAGTGAAAATGACTTAAGGAGGCATATTGACTGTCGAGCTGCTCTTTAATCCAAACGAGATGATTATCTTCCTGCTCACTACTTTCCTCTTCAAATGCATGGACAAAAGAAATGTTAATTACATTTTGATTAGCAAGCAGCATAAGCAGTCTGTCTTGCTGCTGTCTATTTAAAGATCTTCCTTTAAATCGCATAGTTACTTTAGAACCTTTAAAAAAGGCTTTAGATTGTTCTAATTTTTGTTTAAAGTTATCCATGATTTCTTCGAAATCAGCCTCTTCATCTAATAAAACAACTATACCCTCGGCTGTCCCTTTAAAGACCACAAGATTTTCCTCTCCCATATTATCTTCCCCTCTATTCTATAAATCTATTATCTAAAGTATTTTTCTCCTGTTGTCTGTTTAATTTAAAATAACTCATCAGCATATCTTTTCCTATTAAGGTACCATACTTACCTAATCCATCTGAATTATAGATTGCGACTACAATAGCTATCTCAGGTTTGTCATATGGGGCAAAGCTTACAAACCAGCTATGCTCGTGACTACCTTCTTGTGCTGTTCCTGTTTTTCCTCCTACATCAAAGGGTAAATCATCAAATATAGCTCGGGCTGTTCCCTGATTGCCTTTAGTCACCGCTAACATTCCATTATGAATCTCATCCATAGTTGTTTGTGAAACATCCAACTTTTTGACATTTTTAATTTCAGTTTTTAAGTATTCCTCAGAAGTCTTATTATCAAATATGCCATTTACAATTTTAAGATCAAAGGTTTGTTTGCCATTGGCAAGACCTGCAATATAACGTGACATTTGCAAAGGTGAAAAGGCATTGTTTCCTTGGCCGATGGCTGTACGTACAGTAAGCCCATCCGACCATTCTAGTTCAGCACCACTTAATAAATTGTTTGCAATGGCATTGATCATATTGCCTCGTATTTTTACCAAGATATAGTCTTTATAATACTCTTTATTGGTTCCGAGTTCATTAAGCCTTTTGGTGAGTTCTTTTGCCGCTGCGCTGTCACTATTCGTTCTAACTTCATTTCTATAAGCTACCGTATAGGCATGATCATATGCATCCATAATACTATTAGGATCTACTGTATCGATAATTTCTTTAAGTTGCTTGTCGATTTTTTTCCCTAGAATAGTATCTAACTCTTTAATGATATTATTTCGCGTTTTTAGTTTGAGTGAACGTTTAGTCAAATCATTCATTGTATTTGTAACAATATTTTGAACAGATGTACTTGTATCTAGTTGCAAATACTCACTTATCTCAGTATAAAATTGTCCAAGCAGCTTATCATAGTTTCCTGCCAATGCATCCTGAAGCACTGGCTCTAAATTACGTTTAAGCTCATATTGCGTAAGGTAATCAATTTGAACATTCAAATCGCTGCTTCCTGAATCAATAACTGGATAAACACCTTTACTTAAAGTGTCTTTAACATCTTGAATTCTCCCGCCAGTCGCCTCACTATTCATGGCTTTTAAAGAATTTAATCCTTCAGTGACTCTTCTTTCAACTAAATTCCTAGGAGTTGAGACATTTGGCAGCGTCTCTGCAAGCTCAATACCTGTTGCTCTGTCTAGTCCAAACATCTGTACATACTTCGTAAGCGTATCAATATTGGCATATGGGTTTACTGAGCCTTTTGTCAGCCTATAGGCTACTTCATAAAAAAAATAATTACAAGAGACTTCAAGCGCTCTCTCTAAATCAGTATTCCCATGGCCACCTCCTGATCTACTCAGTACCCAGCACCTTGGAAAAGGCTCACCTGCTTTTGTAAAAGTGCCAGTATCAAATATGATTGTTGAAGGAGTAATAACCCCTTCTTCAAGTCCAGCTGTACCTGTAATCATTTTAAAAATTGATCCAGGAGCCTTTGTTGTCATAATAGCCCTGTTCCATAACATACTGCGTTTGTCTATACCATCAAAAAGCATAGACCAATACGCATTAAAATTCATAATCATCTCATTGCTGTCAAATGATGGATAACCCACCATGCTCAGAACTTCTCCTGTGTTAACATCTACAGCAACTGCTGCTGCACTAAAAGGATCTACGGCCATTTGTTTAGGCTTGAGGGTTCCATTTTCGAGCTGTGTAATAAGTATTGACTCGGTATTGCCATATTTATTATTTTTAATAGATGTGACAGTGCTTTCATCTAACTTAATAGAACCCTGCTCATGCATTGCCAACAGTATTTGCTTTTCAGTAACTAAAACTGATTTTTCATCAAGCCACTGTATAAGCAGCTCTTTAAGTGTTAACTCTTTTCTGATTAGCGGATCTATTTCATTGTACGCATCAAACAGTTTATCATATATTTCTCTTTGAGTAGAAGCCTCGTCAGCCAATTTCATCTTATCTATACTGAGCTGGTTACTTTCCAGCATCGAGCGGACAACTTCTTCACCCTTGAGAGCTTTTACATATTGTGAGCCCCCCTTCAGTCTTTCAACTAAAGCAGCACTCAGTCTTGTCTCAATACTGTTATACGTATCCCTCTGAAAATCTAAGTCAACCGTTAAGAAAATATTATTTCCTTGAACTTGATCCTCCCGTGTAATAGTGTGTACACGTCTTCCTACGTTATCTACTTCTACTAACTCACTGCCCTTCTCACCTCTAAGTTCTTGTTCCATGGACTGTTCAATACCAACTTGTCCAACCATATCTGTTTTGTCATAGCCAAGATCTTTCATGGTCTCAAACTGAGCATCTGTAATACTCCTTATATACCCAAGAATATTTCCAAACAGTTCGCCTTCTGGATAGTGCCTGATAGGCTCTACATCTACCATAACACCAGGGAATTTTGCATGATTTTCTTCAATTTCATTGACTGTTCTTTCTGAAATATTAGTAGCGATATTAACAAGTTTATATTTATAGTAAGCCAGTTTATAAACTTCTATTCTAAGGGCAATAACTTTTCTTACTTCCTGATCAGATAAAGTGGGGCTAATTTCAAATTGTGTTTTTAAATACTCAACAAGTTCTTCAGCTGTATAAGTTAAAAGTTCCTGTCTATGTTCCTCCCCATTAAAAGGAATCGTATAAATAAAACTTTTAATTTGATTGCTGCTTGCAGTAAATTCAAACGGCGCCTCGTGAGAGATGGGGACGCTGTCAATATAAGTATCTCCATTTTTTTCTATCACACCAATAACATCCAATAGCGTCTTATTGAGATCATCTTTTTTCATTTTTACCTGCTGGTCAAATTTCAAAACATTAGTAGGCTTGTTAACAGCTAAAGGCCTTCCATATCTATCAAAAATGAGTCCACGGGTGGCTGGTACCTCAATAGTTCTTTGCACACTTGCTCTTAAGTCATTTTTATATTTATCATAGTTTATAATTTGAAGTGTATAAAACTGGATAAGTAATATCGCAAACATCAAACAAAATATTACAAACACAATAAAGAGCCTGTCTTTTAAAATAAGAAGGAGTTTATTTAAATTTTTTTTCACCTATGTCCCTCCCTATTAAAATATATTCCTAGTCTTTTTCTCAGTATTTTCTATTTTTTCATTGATTAAATAGGTTAATTGATAAATCACTAATGATAAAGTAATCGTATATATAAGTTCTGGTATAATAATTGTTTTTAAAAAAAATATAAAATTAACTTTACCTCTTAAAAAGAAACCAAGCATAGATACTACACTATAAAATAAACTGCTAAACAATGTACAAACAAATGGGATGATAAAATTTTCTCTGTAAAAATTTTTATTGAACCGTCCGCATACATAACCTATAAGTGTATAGATGACAATAGTTGACCCCATTCCCATACCAAAAATGATATCATTTAAAAAACCTGCTGTTAATCCAATAAGGCTTCCCTCTTTACTTCCCCTCAAAAGAGCAAAAGACACAATAATCATAATCATGAAATTCGGAGAAATTTCTCCGATTCTCAAGTTTTGAAAAAGAGTTGCACTCATTGCATGTACTATAAGTAATAAAATGCCTATAATAGATATCCTCATGTTGCACCCTCTCCATTAATTAGTGTTACTCTTAATAACTAATATCTGTTCTAGATGTTTAAAATCTACTATTGGTCTAATATAGGCATACTGTGTTAAACCATTTTTACCTTGTACAATTTCTTCAACAGTCCCTATCGGTATGCCAGGAGGGTAAATGGAACTTAAATGAGAAGTGATGACCTGGTCTCCTTTAACAATCTCTGATTCAATATTAATCTCCAGCTTGCATAAGCCTCTATTTACAAGTTCTATGTCACCTCTTAAGATGCCAGTATCTCCTGTTCTGATTACTTTTGCACTGACAGAACTTCTATCGTCTATAATAGAAAGTATTTTAGATGTGATGACTGTAGAGTCAAGAACACGTCCCACTAATCCACCATTTGCTAGAATTACACTATTCTCGTGAATATTCTGGCTAGTTCCTTTGTCAATATTAAATATTTTATACCAGTTTCCTGATTCCTTGCCAATGACGTTTGCACCAACTCCTTGGTACTCCACATAACGTTGTCTCATATCTAAAATATTTTTCAAACTATTATTTTCATTTTTGTATTCTGCCAATATAGTATTTTCATAAATTAATTTTTCATTTTCTTGTTTGAGTAGTTCATTTTCTTCCAATAACCTTTGTGTATCTTTGAAATAAAATGTCAACTTACCCGTCTGATTGCTGATAAAAAGAATTGATTTTTCAATTGGATACAAAATCAAATTTACCCCTGTGCTCATAACAGGTATGTTGTATCTTTTTCCTATTATAATAACAATCAAAAAAAGGATTCCTGCGGCAACACCTATTTTTTTAAATTCTTTATTTAGTTTCAAGGTATTCACTCCTTGCTTTATTTATCATCAGCAAAAAGCGCTGCCCACTTTTCTATATCTTCCAGTGCATAGCCAGTTCCTTTAGCTACACAATCCAGAGGATCTTCAGCTATTTTTACAGGCATGCCGGTCTCCAAACTAATGAGTGTATCAAGTCCAGTTAAAAGAGCTCCTCCGCCAGTAAGCATAATACCACTTTCGATAATATCTGCTGAAAGTTCAGGTGGCGTTTTCTCAAGCGTGTATTTTATAGCATCAATAATGGAATTAACAGGTTCTTTTATGGCTTCTGTCACTTCTGTAGACGTAATAGTAAGAATCTTTGGCAGTCCTGTCACTAAATCTCTGCCTCGTATCTCCATCGTTGCCTCTTCGCCGATTGGATAGGCCGCTCCAATATTAATCTTAATCTGCTCTGCTGTTCTTTCACCAATCATTAGGTTATATTCCCTTTTGATATAAGAAACAATATATTCGTCAAACTCGTCGCCCGCAATACGCAAAGATTTGCTTGCAACAATACCGCCTAATGAAATAACCGCCACATCTGTAGTTCCTCCGCCTATGTCTACCACCATGTTTCCAGTAGGCTCTTCTACTCTTAAATGTGCCCCAATAGCAGCTGCCATTGGTTCTTCCATGATAAGTGCTTTTTTTGCACCTGCTTTTTCAGTTGCTTCTTCAACAGCTCTTTTTTCAACTGAAGTAACACCCGAGGGCACACATACAATAACCCTTGGTTTAGATGAGAATAAGGATCTCTTATAAGCTTTGCCAATAAAATATCTTAACATGGCTTCTGTTGTTGCAAAATCAGCTATAACCCCATCCTTTAAAGGTCTTATAGCCACAATGCTTCCTGGCGTTCTCCCTATCATGTTTTTGGCTTCATCACCAACGGCAAGTACTTCATTTGTTTTTTGCTTTATCGCTACAACAGAAGGTTCGTTAACAACGATACCTTTCCCTTTTACAAATACCAGTGTATTAGCTGTTCCAAGGTCTATACCCATATCTTTTCCAAACATATTCAAATCCTCCTAGTAAAATCTATACTCTATTATCAATTTTTTTAAAGTCAATGCTTAAAAAATCTCATATCTATCATAATACAGTGTTTTTTTATCTTTTTCAACAGATTAATGGTAAATAAAAATGTAAAAGTTAAATTTTGTAAAATGTCTCTTGTTTTGACTAAATATAATTTTGTTCTTTTAAACTTATATACGTCCCATCTCCAATAATGACATGATCCAAAAAAGGGATACCAACAATTTCCCCCGCCTGTTTAAGTCTTGCGGTGATTTGAATATCTTCTTTACTCGGACTAGCGTCTCCACTGGGATGGTTATGAACAGCAATGATACTATGGGCTGATTTTTGAATCGCAGCTTTATAGACTTCTCTTGGATGCACAATAGATGCTGTAAGACTACCTTTAGAAATCATCTCATAACTCTTCATCTTACATTTTGTATCCAAGAGTAGAATAAGAAAATTTTCTTCTTTTAGGTGCCTCATATCTTCCATAAAATATTCTGATACATCTTTTGGGGAGGTCACTTTGAAAGAGGCTGAATATTTTTGACGGGATAGGCGTTTACAGAGTTCCAACAATGTCAAAATCTGTATAGCCTTAACTTTTCCTATCCCTTTAATCATCGTAAGTTCTTCAAAAGAGAGATGGTATAAGCAAAGTAATGAAGGTATCTTATTGTGACGACAAAGAATCGTCTCTGCAAGTTCTTTAGCATTACAGTTTTGGGTACCGCTTCTTAAAAGAATTGCAAGAAGTTCCACATCCGTAAGTGCGCCTTGTCCATATTTCTCAAATTTTTCATAGGGTCTGTTATAGAATGGATCATCCTGTATACGCATCTGCCACCCCCCTTTCACACACTCAGATTATTGCCCTAATAACCATTATCCATACTTCATTTCATGATAAAAAACAATAAAAAACAAGTTTAACTTTCAACTTGTTTTTTAGCTTCGTAATATTTATTTATTTGTGTAAGCTCTTGATACAATCTATGGACAGGTAATCCTACTACGTTGTAATAGTCCCCTTCTATGCCTTCGATATAAAGCGCCCCTTTTCCCTGTATACCATAGGCGCCAGCTTTATCTAACGGTTCACCTGTACGAATATAGCTATCTATTTCTTCGGCCGTCAGACCTTTCATTTTTACAGATGTTCTTTCACAAAAGGTGTGTGTATACTTATCAATCTTACACACAATAGCAACCCCTGTATAGACAAAATGACTTTTACCTGATAAGCTGTCTAAAATCACTTTAGCATCTTGTTTATCTCTAGGCTTACCAATTATTTGACTGCCTATCGCCACCACCGTATCGCACCCAATAACAAGTTGACTTGGATAATCTTCTGCAACGGCCATAGCTTTTTTTAAGGCTAAAGCCTTAACATTTTCTTCTGGACTTTGTGTCCGGTCTATCTGTTCATCTACTTCCTTACTTACTACAATAAATGGCATTTCTAAAAGATTTATCAGTGCCTTTCTTCTTGGAGAAGAAGAGGCTAGTACAATAAATTCCATACGCTCTATCCTTATTTTTTAGATTTTTTTATAGATTAAAACACCTGCCACCATACCTAAAATTCCTGCCAATGTGATGTTCAATTTAATTTGAAAGGAAAGCCATATCACACCTAAATCAACCTGCAGAGGCGTATCGAGCCCAAAGGCACCTGCGTAATTAATCCATTTCAAAAAGTTTACATTTGAACAAAATCCCCCTACAAAGTTTCCTACAGTAAGGCCCGCCAGCATACATAATATTAATACCCACGCGTTAGTTCCTCTATTCATTGCCATAAATAGTCCCCCATAATCTGTTATCATTAGCGTTATACCTATTTTCTACATTTTATCATACAATCCTTATAATACCTAGAAATTATTTGAAAAACATATCAAAATAATGGTAAAAACGGTGCATGCCATACTAAAAAAATAAGGTACTGCTGCACAACGACACTTTAAGTTCATTGTACTTCAGCACCTTATTATTTTAGTTTGCTAATAAATTAGTAATTGCTTTTGTTGGACACTTTGCTTCACATTTTCCGCAGCGAATACATTTTTCAGGGTCAATTGCTGCAAGACTGTTTGTAATCGTGATAGCATCTACCTCACACTGCTTGGCACAGATGCCGCATCCGATGCACCCGATATCACATCCAGCTTTAACTTCTTTTCCTTTATCATGAGAAACGCAGTTAACATGATAACTGGCACTGATTGGCTGCATATGAATAATATGTCTTGGACAGGCCGTTTTGCAGGCACCGCAGCTCACACATTTCTCTGGATTAATAATAGGCAGTCCGTTTTCCATCGTGATGGCTCCAAACTCACAGGCAACCTCACAAGTTCCAAACCCCAGACAACCATACCGGCATACTTTAGGGCCTCCCCCAATTAAGTTTGCATCTGTACAGCTTTGAATGCCTTCATAATCATATTTTATTTTAGCATGGGTATTATCACCTTTACATCTTACTACTGCCACTGTTTTTTCAGCAGTACTGGCCTCTACACCCATTATATTTGCAATTTCATCAATCTGTCCTTGATTACATACTGGACAGGCACCTATTTTACTTTCACCGGCTACTATTGATCTAGCAAGTGCTTCACATCCGGCAAAACCACATCCGCCGCAATTTGCTCCCGGCAAACTATCTTTAACCTTTTCTACACGTTCATCAACAGGAACGGCAAACTTTTTAGCTGCTATACCTAATCCAACTCCAAATACAAGTCCTAGGCCGCCTATAGATAAAACGGGATATAGAATGGCTGTCATATCCATTTGTATTCCCCCTTCTTACTTAATGAGATTTTGAAATCCTAAAAATGCTATTGACATAAACCCTGCTGTAATAAGCGCTATTGGAAGACCCTTAAAGCCTGGTAAAACATCGTTATTTTCAATTCTTTCTCTTATACCTGCAAACAGAACCATAACAAGTGTAAAACCAATCGCTCCGCCTACACCATTAACGATAGACTCTATCAATGAATAACCTTTTTGCGTATTAAGAATAGCTACTCCTAGCACAGCACAGTTGGTTGTAATAAGCGGCAGATAAACGCCTAATGCACTGTACAGTGATGGACTCATTTTTTGTATAACCATTTCTACAAATTGCACCAATGCCGCAATAACTAAAATAAATGCTACTGTATAAAGATACTCCATCTTCAGCGGTACCAGCAAATAATGATACACGAGATAAGACATCATAGATGCAAGTCCCATAACAAATGTAACAGCCGCTCCCATCCCAATAGACGTCTCTATTTTTTTTGAAACACCTAGAAATGGGCATATACCTAAAAATCTTGTGAGCACAAAGTTATTAACCAATGCGGCTCCTAAAAATAGTAAGAACAAATTCATTTTTTCCCCTCCTAGTGTTTTTTAGCTTTGAGTGCGTTTAATCCTGCCATCAATAGGCCTAATGTAAAAAATGCCCCTGGTGCTAAAATCATAATAATGGCTGGATTATAGGTTGCTGGCAGAACTGAAAATCCAAAAAGTTGTCCTGCTCCTAATACTTCTCTAATCATCCCGATAACTGTGAGTGAGGCTGTAAATCCCATCCCCATACCTAAACCATCAAAAACAGAAGGTAAAGGTTTATTTTTGGATGCATAAGCTTCTGCTCTTCCAAGTATAATACAGTTAACCACAATCAATGGTATAAATAAGCCTAATGCAGAATAAAGTTCAATCATATAAGCATGTAAAAGTAATTCTATCATCGTTACAAAACTTGCAATAATAACAACAAAGGCAGGAATACGTATTTTTGAAGGAATATATTTTCTAAGCAGTGATATCACAAGGTTAGAACAAATAAGTACCGCTGTTGTTGCAAGCCCCATTCCTATGGAGTTAACTGCACCTGTTGTAACCGCAAGGGTTGGACACATTCCTAACACCTGAACAAATGTGGGATTATCGAGCACAATACCAGCTTTTAGTCTTTCTTTCAATGCATTCATTTATTTCCCTCCCATCAGCAAGTCTTGCTTATGATCTTGCACATATTGTGCGGCATCATTGACACTCTCCGCTACAGCACTTGATGTAATCGTTGCACCCGTTATAGCTTCTATTTCATTATCCTTTGGCGTTGACTTAACGACTGCCAGTGGTGGCGTTTTCTGGATAAACTGACCTAGAAAGCTATCTGCCGTTGCATTAGCTCCAAGACCTGGGGTTTCTGCATGAGATAATATCTTAACCCCTTTAATCTGACCTTCCGTATTGAGACCAATAAGCACTGTGATAGGTCCGCCATAACCGTTAGGCATCATTTTAACAACTGTACCAATGGCTTGACCGCCCCCATTTGCCACATAAAGTTCTGTAATCTTTTCATCCTCAATGTCCTCTACCTTTGTAAAGTCATCTGCATCTGCAATAAGTTCTTTCATAGCCGCCTGCTCGGATACTTCTTTGTTGTGCGCAATGATTGGTGTTGTCATGGTATTAACAAAACCAAGTAGTCCTACACAAATAGCTGTGATAAAAAATAATATAGCTCCTAATTTGAGTGATTCTTTCATGCTTTTTTCCCTCCCCCGAAAGGTTTTATTTTGACATATCTGTCAATAAGAGGTACTGCTAAGTTCATAATAAGGATACTATAACTCACACCCTCTGGATAACCGCCAAAAAGTCTTATGACAGCAGCAATCACCCCTGCACCTACAGCAAAAATAATCTGACCTTTAGTTGTCATGGGTGAGGTGGTGTAATCTGTTGCCATAAAAAAGGCTCCCAGCATAATACCGCCTAAAAATAATGAATATAAACTAGTGGTTAGTCCTGTACCACCAAAAATCCAAGTTATTATAAAGATTGTCCCTATATAAAAAACAGGTATTTCCCATCTGATAACTTTTCTATAAATTAAGTAAATAGCACCTAATAAAATAGCTGCCGCTGATACTTCTCCAATACATCCTGCTATGTCTCCCAAAAACACCTTCGACCAGCTAGGAAGCTGCTCAAGTGCTCCGCTTTTAAGCAAAGCCAGTGGTGTTGCACCAGAAACTGCATCAGCACCTGGTAAAGTGAAATCTGTTGTTGCCTGCGGATAAGCTGCAAGTAAAAAGGCTCTAGCTGCTAATGCCGGATTAATAAAGTTTTGGCCTATTCCTCCAAATATGTGCTTCGCGAGGATCATTGCCACAAAAGCACCTACCACTACAATGTAAACAGGAATACCTACAGGTAAATTAAAAGCTAGCAATAAACCTGTTACAACCGCACTCAAATCAAATATTGTAATTGGTTTTTTTAAAACCTTTTGCCATACCCACTCAAATAAAACACATGATAAAACACTTACAAGTGTTACCCACAATGCTCTTGCGCCAAAGAAAATTACTCCGGCTACCAGCGCTGGGGTCAATGCTATAATCACATCTAACATAATACGTTTTGTACTATGATCTGCTCTCACGTGAGGGGATGATGAAACCTTCAATGCTTTTTCCATCTTCTTTTTCTCCTTTTTATCTTATTTTTTGGAACGAATTGCGGTTTTAGCTGTACGAATGCTCTGCACCAGTTCGCGTTTTGCTGGGCAGATATATGAGCAGCATCCACATTCTATGCAGTCCATTCCATTATCTTTTAAAAAGTCCTCAAATTTTGAGTTTAGAGCTTCCATATGAATCGTATTAGGTACTAATTGCATTGGACAGACCTCTACGCATTTGCCGCAGCGTATGCAGTTTGATGTTTTTTCTCCACTGATTTCTTTTTTAGTAAAGCAAAGAATAGCTGATGTCCCTTTTACAACCGGAATATCAATATTTGAGATAGCTGTTCCCATCATCGGGCCGCCTGAAATAATCTTAATCGTATTTTCTTCGTCCCACCCAGCATGCTCTAAGAGTTCACGGTAAGAAGTCCCTACTCTGACTTTCAGGTTGCATGGGTTTTTAACGCCACTTCCTGATACGGTTACTATTCTTCTCATAATGGGTCTTCCTTTGGTAACTGTCCGCCATATAGCGATCATTGAATCAATATTATACACCATACATCCAATATCAATCGGCAGTTTTCCGCTTGGAACTTCCCTGCCAGTGGCAGCAGAAATAAGATGCTTTTCTGAACCTTGAGGATACTTCGTGTGAAGTTTCACTACCTTGATTCTATCTGTTTGCTCCGCAAGAGCAGTAAGTTTTTCTAAAGCATCTGGCTTATTATCCTCTATACCAATAACTGCTGTTGCTTTTGTGAAGACATGGAGAAGTATTTTTAAGCCTTCTATGATGCGTTCACTTTCTTCTAGCATAACCCGGTGATCAGAAGTTAGATAAGGCTCACACTCTGCGCCATTAATGATAATGAATTCAACTTCTTTGTCTGGGGGAGTGGATAGTTTAACATGGGTTGGAAATGCAGCTCCTCCCATACCAACAAGCCCTGCTTCTTTAACAATGTTAATAAGCTCATCTTTGGTTAATGTTTCATATGAGCTTTTTGCATTTTCACACATATAGTCAGCTTCTTCATATTCAAAGTCATTTTCTATGACAACGCAAGTATCTTTAACGCCTTTAAATGTCATGCGCTCTTCTACTGCTTTTACTACACCAGATATACTGCTGTGAATAGGCGATGATACAAATCCATTGGCATCTCCTATTTTTTGTCCTACTAATACTTTATCACCTTTTTTTACTAATGGCTTACAGGGTGCACCTATATGCTGAGACATTGGAAAAACGAGTTCTCCTTTAGGCATTAATACCTCAATAGGCTTCGAACTTGTAGATTCCTTGTTATAGTTTGGGTGAATTCCTCTTTTAAAGGTTAAACCTTTCATATTTATCCCCCTTTTAAATTTATTGACTAAAAACAATTATAACATCTTCACCAAGATATACAATATTTGTTTTTTTTTTAACTACTTTTGTCAAGTAACCGAGTGACTCTAAATGCTCTCATGATGTATTTTATCAATATTTTCTTGTAAGTAATTTCCTATCCATTGAATAATCTCTAAGTCTTGAATCGGTACACCATCCAGAACTTTTTTGATCTCCTCTGTATCACATGTAAAACATGCCTGATTGTAGTGATGCACATAACTATACCTGATTTCTGGCTTAGCTAATATCAGTGTAGTCATCGTACTCGGCATGTCCCCAATCGGCAGTCTGTCTATATGATCATACTGCATTGTTGCCATAAGCCTAGTACCTTCCCCAGGTTTACTGGTAATCTCTAACTTGCCTTCACACTCCTCGCAAAGCTGATTTAAAAATGGGATACCGAGGCCCACTTTTCTAAGTTTTCTGCTTGTTACAAATGGATCTTTTATACCCTTTAATAACTCATCACTCATCCCTTTGCCGTTATCGATTAGTTCAATAGTCAACAAGTTATCAGCCAGATTTTCTGTTATACCAATAATCACATGGGTTGCTTCTGCTCTTATACTATTTTGTGCAATATCCAATACGTGAAGTGCTATCTCCTTCATCCTTCAGACTCCTTTGAGCATAAAAAAGAACTAAGCTTTCTTAGTCCTTTTTATGCTAAATTATTTAGTTAAAATACGTACACCAACAATATTTTCTATATTCTTAATATTCTTAATATTATTCTCTGAAACTTTTGTGTTTGTATCAATGATTGTATAAGCCCATTCGCCTTTGCTTCTATTCATCATATCTTGAATGTTAATACCTTCATCAGCAATAATAGCTGTGATTTTCCCAATCATAGCAGGTATATTTTTATGAATAATAGCTACTCTATAGTCGGTTCCCCATACCATTGAACATTCCGGGAAGTTAACTGAGTTAACGATATTACCACTTTCAAGATACTCCTTCACCTGCTGTACAGCCATAACTGCACAGTTTTCTTCAGACTCTGGTGTAGAAGCTCCTAAATGAGGCAATGTAATAATGGCTTCATTGTCCATGACTTCCTCTACCGGAAAGTCTGTTACATATTTAACAATTTGACCTTCTTTGATGGCTTCAATCAAGTCCTGATTATTTACTAAAGTATCTCTTGAAAAGTTAAGAATACGTACTCCAGGTTTCATCTTTGCAAAGGTCTCTTTGTTAAACATATATTTAGTAGCATCTACAAGAGGTACATGTATTGTCAGATAGTCTGATTCACTTAATACCTCTTCTAAAGATGTCGCATGCTTGATATGTCTTGATAAGCCCCAAGCTGCATTAATAGAAATATAAGGATCATATCCTATAACTTCCATACCTAAGGATTGAGCAGCATTTGCGACCATAACACCAATAGCACCTAACCCAATAATACCTAACTTTTTGCCTAAAATCTCAGGGCCTTGAAAATCCCCTTTGCCTTTTTCGACTTCTTTAGCGATATCCGTTTTAAGTGTCTTTGCCCAATTGATTCCCTCTACTACTTTACGAGAAGAAAGAAGGAGTCCTGCTATAACAAGTTCTTTCACGGCGTTGGCATTGGCTCCTGGTGTATTAAAAACGACAATTCCAGCTTTTGCGCATTCATCAACTGGAATGTTATTAACCCCGGCTCCTGCTCTTGCAATAGCTTTGACTGTATCTGGCAGCTCTATACCCTGCATCTTTGCACTTCTCACCAAAATAGCATCTGCTTGGTCTAATGCATCGGTAATCTGGTACTGGTCCCCAAATAGCGCTAGTCCACTTTCGGAAATTTTATTTAAGGTCTGTATCTTATACACGTTTGTTTCCCTCCTAGTTTTCTGCCTCAAATTTTTTCATAAACTCTACAAGTGCTTCAACACCTTCTTTAGGCATAGCGTTGTAGATACTTGCTCTCATACCACCCACACTTCTATGGCCTTTTAGATTAACAAAACCAGCAGCGGTGGCCGCTTTTACAAACTTTGTATCTAATTCACTGTCTCCTGTTACAAAGGTTACATTCATGAGCGATCGATCTTCTTTTGCAGCAGTTCCTTTGAAAAGTTTAGAGTTATCTAGGAAGTCATACAAAACCGCAGCCTTATCACGATTCATTTTTTCTAAGCCCTCAATGCCGCCTTTTGATTCAATCCATTCAAACACAAGTTTGAGCATATAAATCCCATATGTAGGCGGTGTATTATACATTGATTCATTTTCTGCAAGAACTTTATAATCTAACATAGTTGGCACATTTTCTTTAGCATAACCTAATAAGTCATTTCTAATAATAACCAGTGTAACCCCTGCTGGTCCAAGGTTCTTCTGCGCACCGGCAAACAGAATGCCAAATTGACTGACGTCTATTTTTTCGGATAAGATACAAGAAGATACATCGGCTACCAATGGTACGTCCCCTGTGTCTGGGAATGTGGTAAATTTTGTGCCATAAATGGTATTGTTAGCACATATATAGAAGTAGTCTGCATCTGGCGTGAATTGTGCTTTGTCAAAACTTGGTATATGAGAATAATTATCTGCTTTAGAGGATGCAACAATATTAACTTCTCCAAATTTTTTAGCTTCTTTAAGCGCTTTTGAAGCAAACATTCCTGATTCGATATAATCTGCTTTATTGGAATTTCTAAATAGATTAAGAGGTACCATAGCAAACTGAAGAGACGCGCCTCCTTGTAAAAACAATACAGAATAGTTATCTGGTATACTCATTATTTTTCTTAATTTTGTTTCAGCATCTCCAATAATTGCTTCATAATCTTTGGAACGATGACTCATTTCCATGACACTCATACCACTGTTTTCATAACCTACAAGTTCTTTTTGTGCTTTTTCCAAAACTTCAAGCGGCAAAACAGCTGGTCCTGCGGAAAAATTGTATACTCGCATTTTATACCCTCCTACAAATGGAAATCTCATATTTTTAAAATTCTAAAGAACAGTCTTTAATGATAAAATTATAGATAAATTTTTGATATTAGTCAATCTTTTAATATATTTGATAAAAATTTAAAAAAGTTTGTTGATTAGGACAGTGTGGCTACCATAACAGCTTTAATGGTGTGCATTCTATTTTCTGCCTCATCGAATACCACTGAATACTTGCTTTCAAAAACGTCTTCTGTCACCTCATTGCCTTTTACGGCAGGTAAGCAGTGCATGAAAATCATTTGCGGATTATTGACTTTATTGATAAGTTGTGTATTCACTTGATACGGGCGCAACATGTCAACTCGTTCTTTGGCTTTATCCTCTTCACCCATCGAGCACCAAACATCTGTATAAACTACATCTGCACCCAATACCTCGTCAACCTTTTCTGTGATAACCACTTTGCTTCCTGTTTCTTTCGCATAGACTTCACATACACTTACATGTTTTTCATCAGGCCAAAGCGTTTGAGGGGCAATAATAAAAATATCGATGCCCATCTTACTGCAGCCGATAAGCAGGCTGTTGGCCATGTTATTTCTGCCGTCTCCAATATAAACAAACTTTTTGCCCTCTAATGATCCAAGATGTTCTTTCATGGTCAATAAATCTGCCAAGATTTGTGTAGGATGGTACAAGTCTGTAAGTCCATTATAAACAGGTACCCCGCTGTACTTGGCTAAATCCTCCACAACTTTTTGAGAAAATCCTCTAAACTCAATACCGTCGAACAACCGGCCCAGTACTCTTGCGGTGTCTTCTACACTCTCTTTATGACCCAACTGGATATCATCTTTTCCTAAATATTCTGGATGTGCCCCTTCATCTACACAAGCTACTGTAAATGCACATCGGGTTCTTGTAGAGGGTTTTTCAAATATAAGGGCTATATTTTTGCCTTCCAAGAGATTGCCTTTTATACCCATCATTTTTTTAGATTTAAGTTCACTTGCTAAATCAAGCAAATAGGTTATCTGCTGTTTTGAAAAATCATGTAATGTTAATAGTGACTTACCCTTTAATCCAAACATCTTATCTCCTCCTGTATAATTATTAATAAATTGCATTTTTATTAATAATTATACACTATAATATGATTTTTTCAATATCTATTCATTAAATTATTGAGGTTCTTGCAAAAGGGTTAATTCTTGTTCTGTAAGCGGTCTGTAGGAACCTAACTCCAAATTCTGTGGGAGCTCTAGTCCACCCATCTTAATTCTCTTGAGATAAACAACTTCTTTGCCTACAGCCATAGTCATACGTTTCACTTGATGGAACTTTCCTTCACTAATTGTAATATAAGCTTCTGACAGTTCTCCTGAATGAATAATTTGTAGTTTTGCCGGCCGGTAAGCCGTCCCGTCTGCAAGGACTATACCTTCCGCAAACTGTTTAACATCCTCTTCTGTAAGGATGCCATCAATCTTTGCGTAATATACCTTATCTACATGGTTTTTAGGAGATAATAAGCGATGTGAAAGCTTGCCATCATTGGTGAGCAAAAGCAGCCCTTCCGTATCTTTATCCAGCCGGCCTACCGGACATAGGGATTTATTCTTGTCAATCGGCAGGAGGAGATCTAGAACTGTCTCATGTCTTTCATCTTCAGTTGCCGTGATTACTCCAGCTGGTTTATTGAGCAAGTAGTAGTAGTACTCACTATAAAAAGCCATTTTACCATCCACCCTTACCACCGCTTCTTCAATAACAAAACTAAAATCGGGTTTCATCACAGTTTTTTCATTTAAAGTGACCCTTTTTTGTTTGATTAACTTATGCACTTCACTTCTGCTGCCATATCCAATATGTGCTAAATATTTATCTATTCTTATTTTTTTATTTTGCATTGTATCACCCCATCATCCGCCAGCTTGGCGGATATTGATTTTTCAAACTACCATTTTGTGCTTTGACCCATCCTAACGGATAGCCATCTACACATAGTACATGATATCCTTTATCTGCTTCATATAAAAGGGTTTCTCCCTTTAAATACCTTTTTACATTTTCATCGTCACTTTTTAGATTAATAACCGATTTGAACATAGCTTGTCCATATCCTAGCACTAGTCCATGGTAAGGCTCAAAACGCTTATTTTTCATTTCTCCAAGCAGCATCCCACTTCTCATGACTCTTAGCCCTGATAAATCCGGCGCACCTTCTGGCACCAGATAAAGTCTGCCCTGTATCTCAGTTACAGCTTCTTCTAAAGAGATATGGGTGTATTTTTGTATAAAATCTGCTGCCTCCTTATACGCTTTGATACGCGTTTTAATCACCTGATGCATGGACGCTTCTTTTTCTGTTCCTTCTTTTTGCAGCAGACAGACAAAATGTCCTTCTCCCTTTAAATGATGGGGCCATAATCTTACAGCTCCTGCAATCTGCACATCTCCATTGACCCATTCCGGATGTGCCTTTTGCATCCCTGCTTTTGGCTCTAGGGGAATAACTTTAAACTCAGTATGTTTCATTAAAAACTCATGTATCATTCCTTCGTTTTCTTCAGGGGAAAAGGTACATGTGGAATATAAAATCATTCCGGTGGGTTTGAGCATCTGCGCTGCATCCTCTAAAATATCTCTTTGAAGTCCACAGCAAACTTCGGTATTGTAAGTTTCCCAATTTTTAATCGCTTCTTCACTTTTTCTGAACATGCCCTCCCCTGAGCAGGGTGCATCAATGAGAATCTTATCAAAATAGCCTTTACATTTAACAGCCAACTTTTTAGGTGTCTCGCTGGTAATGATAACGTTTCTTGCCCCAAAATTTTCTATATTTTTTAACAGCGCCCGTGCTCTTGAGGTACTGATATCATTGGCAACAAGCACTCCTGTTTGCCCCAGTCTTGCAGCTATCTGGGTCGACTTACCGCCTGGTGCAGCACATAAATCCAGTACTTTATCCCCTTTATCAATAGGGATATACGCTCCAGGCGCCATGGCACTGGGCTCTTGCATATAGTATAAACCGGCATAATAATAAGGATGCTTCGTAGGCTTCGCTGTATCCTCATAATAAAAACCTTCTTGACACCAAGGAACCTTTTCCGTCTCTTTAAAGGGGCTTATTTTTTCCCAATCCTCCATAGAAACTTTTAAAGTATTAACTCTAAAGCCTTGGTACTTAGGGAGGTCATAAGATTTTAAATAAGTTTCATACTCGTCTTTTAGTAATGTTTTCATTTTTATTTCAAACTCTGCTGGTAATTTCATGTTTTTTCCTCACATTATAGTCTGCAAATCATAAGTTATATTTTATATTTATCATAATAAACCTTTAAAAGGTTAATCTCTCGCCAATTAATAAAGGTGAAAACCCTAAATAATCCGCCGCAACAAGATGATATTGAATGCCCCCGCACAGTCCCTGTAATGCACCCTGCCATGACTCCGCATCATGCAGATGTCCATAGACCACATGAACTATAGGATATTTTTGAAAAAGCAATGTAAAAGGAGATGTGGGGTCCTCTCTATTGGCCGGCGGATAATGCATCATTACTATAATCTGCTGAGCATTTTTATTAAGTGCATCTTCTAGCGATAGCTTTAGTCTAATCAGCTCTCTATCTAATATTTTTCCATCGGCTTCATGGTCTGTTAAACCATTAGGGCATGTCCATCCCCTCGAACCGCATATCCCAATCTTTCCAATACAATAAGCCTTATTTTGCAGGAAATATAGTGTTTCATAAAGCTTATTAAGCTTTCCAGGTCTATCCCACCAGTAGTCGTGGTTACCCCGAATACATATCTTTTGCCCTGGCAATTTTTCAAGCCTATCCAAATCTGCTTTCGCCTCATCCAGTCTCATCCCCCACGAAATATCCCCTGGAATCAGCACAACATCTTGATCATCAACTATTTTAATCCAATTTTCAAATAAAACATTCATATGATTAGTCCAATTTTCACCAAATATATCCATGGGCTTGTTGGAACTATTTGATAAATGGAGATCTGCAATGGCAAAAATTCTCATTCTTTTGGCTCCTCTTGCTTTTTAAGTATAGCATAGCATAATGTGTGTTACAATGAAACCTACTCAAGCCCTGTAGACAAAATCCTTTAACTCAAGATACCTTAAGATATAGTAAGGATTTATCCAAAACTCCTCATTATCTTTGGTTTTTACAGCTATGCCTACATGTAAATGAACTGGAAATTCTCCCCTTGTTCCTTCTTTTCCATATCCACTATCTCCCATATCTCCGATATAATCTCCAGCGCTTACTGAATCCCCTTTCTTTACATGAACAGGATTTTGATTTAAATGAGCATAATAGAAATAGGCTCCTTCATGAGTTCGTATCCCTACTCTATAGCCTCCTAGTTCATTCCAGCCTATGTTTTCTATAACTCCGTCTGTTATGCTAAATACTTTTATTTTCCCTGGGGTATTGTCAGGGTCCATAATGTCTATTCCATAATGCTGCCTAGTTCCTTTGTAGGTCCTTCCTTGTTTCCATCCATTCTCAAAGGTATAAGAATCCTTTTTGGCAATAGGAAAGCAAATCAAATTGTAACTAAATTGGCTATATATCTTTTGTGTTTCTTCATAAAGGCCATAGTGATCAAATGTCGTTAAATCCCTCTTATTTTTGATAAGTTTTACGATTTCTTTTGGAGTCTTTCCATAATAATTTTCTATCGTCCATAACGCCAGTGTATCCGAAAACGGTCTTTTGTTTTTTAGTGCTAATTGATGAAGCTCCTGTAATGTATTTTCCTCTATTGCAAAATCTTGTACATAAGCATAATAGTCTTCCTTTACCCCATCAATCTGACTAACTGCCGCTTGGGTACTCTCTTTCAATTCTATGTTCTTTTTTTCTTCTTTCCCGCACCTCGATAGGATCAGTGCTAAGCCGACTACAACTAAAATAATACCTAAAGATCTTCTATAACTCTGAAGCTCAGTTTTAGGTAACCTGATGCCTCTGTATTTATTTCTTCTTTTAAATAAATAAATTTGTTCTCTTATTAAACGTTCAATTTGCATATATATTCTCCTCTACGAAAAAAGAAGCATCTATTTGTGCTTCTTTTGTAAGTCACTATAAAAACTTTTTAACTGCTCTGCCATTAAGATAATCACATAAATCTCCTTGAACATACTGACTTTCTATCATTTCATTTACAATATCATCATGTATTTTCCACCAGCTCGTATCCCAGTTTGCAAATAACGTATACGCTTCTGGTGC
>JARBTY010000279.1 GCA_029239935.1 Clostridia bacterium
AAGAACTTTAGCCCTTATTCTTTATGGAGATATGGATATTTCCATTATTGATGAATTGCCTCCAGGAAGAATACCTATTCAAACCAATGCGGTAGAGTCTTCTTATCATACACGGATCTATCGATTTATTGAAAAACAGCTGCTTGAAGGCAGACAGTGTTACATTATTTGTCCAATGGTCGAAGAAAGTGAAAGTAATAGCGATCTTCAAAATGTTCTAGAGTACACCAGAGAGCTCAAGGAAGAGATCTTTAGCAGTTTTACAGTAGAGTACCTCCATGGTAAAATGAAACCCAAGGAAAAAAATGAGGTTATGAGACGATTTGCTAGCGGAGAGATTCAGATTTTAGTCTCTACGACAGTTGTTGAAGTAGGGGTTAATGTACCGAATGCGACTGTGATGCTTATCGAAAATGCGGAAAGATTTGGACTTGCTCAGCTCCATCAGTTAAGAGGACGAGTAGGAAGAGGTGCTTATAAATCCTATTGTATTTTGGTAAGTGACTCCAAAAATAAAATAACTCAAAAAAGGCTTAAAATTATGGAGGAGAGTACAGATGGCTTTGTTATAGCTGAGACCGATTTAAAATTAAGAGGTCCGGGTGAGTTCTTTGGCACAAGGCAGCATGGACTGCCAGAGATGAAAATAGCCAATTTATATACAGATGCAAAGGTTCTAAAAGAGGTTCAGTATTGTGTAAAAATGATATTACAAGAAGATCCAAGCCTTCAGAAAAATGAAAACAAGGGGTTATTAAAAGAAATACAGCAGTTAGCAGCAAAAGAAGAGCTGCACCATGCACTATGATGAAGAGTAAGGAGGAGGAGACTTGAGAGTAATCAGCGGAAAAGCCAGGGGCACACATTTATTTTCACCGGAAGGTATGACGACAAGACCTACCATAGACAGGATTAAAGAAACGCTTTTTAATATGATAGCTTTTGATATCCCAGGGTGTATGTTTTTAGATTTGTTTAGTGGAAGCGGTGCTATAGGCATAGAAAGCTTAAGCAGAGGAGCAAAAGAAGCTGTCTTTGTCGAAAGAGATAAAATGGCGCTGGCGTGTATTCAAAAAAATTTAGAAAAAACGAAATTAAAGCAGCAGGCAGTGATTTATTCTGGTGAGGTGGAGGACGCGCTTGACCGATTAAAAAATAAACAGCAAAAATATGATATTATTTTTTTAGATCCGCCGTATGCGATGCCGACTATTGAAAAGATACTGCAAAAAATTGTAACCTTAGAACTGATCAGTGACGGGGGCTATATTATTTTAGAAAGAAGCACAAATACTATTGTATCTTTACCCCAAAATTTGGTATTATGGAAAGAAAAGACATATAAGACAACTACTCTAAGTTTTTTGAGGAAGGAATAATCGCGTGAAAATAGGAATTTATCCAGGAAGTTTTGATCCAGTGACAAATGGGCATATGGATATCATTGAGAGATCTTGTAAATTGGTCGATAAACTTATAGTAGCAGTACTTACCAATCCTGAAAAAGATGCAGGCCTATTTTCTATTGAAGAGCGCATGGAGATGCTAAAAGAATCAACCAAACATCTTCCTAATGTTGAAATAGACAGTTTTTCAGGCCTTTTGGTAGATTATGCACGATATAAGGATGCAAGTATTGTCGTAAGAGGATTAAGAGCTATTATGGATTTGGAGCGGGAGATGCAGATGGCTCAAATCAATAAAAACATTGCAGCAGATGTTGAAACAGTTTTTTTGGTGACCCGCGCAAAATATTCATTTTTAAGTTCAAGTGCGGTGAGAGAATTGGCACTATTTAACGGAGACTTTAATGATTTAGTGCCTGCCTATGTAAGTGCTAAATTAAAATCAAAATTTGAGTCAGGAGGTTTAGGCAGTGGAAAACAGTAGATGTGGGGAAATAGCTATTTTATTAGATCAGCTAGAAGACGTTGTAGAAGATGGAAAACCAAGTTTTTTATCGGGAAAGATTGCTATTGATAGAGAACAAATGATTGATATTATCAGAGATATCAGACTCAAATTACCAACGGAAGTTCAGCAGTCTATCTGGATTGTTGAGGAACGTAACAAGATACTTGCGGAAGCCCAAAAAGAAGCCCATATTATTATAGAGGAAGCTCATGAAAAGCTTGAAAATCTCATTGAACAGCATGAGATTACACAATATGCGACTGACAGAGCAGAAAACATTATTGAGACGGCTAGACAAGATGCAAGACAGATTCATATGGGCTCAGTTGAATATGCAGAAGATGTTTTTAAAGATGTGGAACTTAGGCTCAAAACATCATTAGAAACGATACATAGAGAAGTTCAGCAGTTTGAAAACTATATTACAGACGTCTTGAGAGAACTTTATGATAATAGACAAGAGCTTAAGGGCATAACCAATCAAATTAATCATGCGAGGGAATAAAATATTTATAGAAATAACACTTAAAGGGTGTTATTTTTTTTATGCTTCATACACATAATAATAAAGAGTATAAAAACTTGTTAAGTAGACAAAAAAATAGTTAAAGTTTATAATTGTACTAAAGCTTAATAATAAGAGCAATATCACCATTTAGGAGGGGACTACGTGACGAAATTAGTAACAGGCTATAGTTTGAAGAAAAATGAATATATCAAAGAAATTGATAGTATAGCAAATATTTATATACATGATAAGACAAAAGCAAAGATTTTATTTATAGAAAATGAGGATGTCCATAAGAGTTTTTGTATAGGCTTTAGGACACCATCTCATGACAGTACCGGTGTACCACATATTATAGAGCATTCAGTGCTTTGCGGTTCTAGAAAGTATCCGCTCAAAGACCCTTTTGTAGAGCTGGCTAAGGGTTCCCTTAATACTTATCTTAATGCTATGACGTATCCGGATAAGACACTTTACCCTGTTTCAAGTCAAAATGATAAAGATTTCAGCAATCTTATGGATGTGTATTTAGATGCAGTATTTTTTCCTAAAATATACGAAACTAAAGAGATCTTGATGCAGGAAGGCTGGCGTTATCATATAGAGGACGCCAAAGAGCCTGTTCAATATAAAGGTGTTGTTTACAATGAGATGAAGGGCGCCTTTTCAGCGCAGGAAGAGATTGGTTTTAGACTGATCAAAGAATCTTTATTCCCAGACACTTGTTATGCACACGAATCAGGTGGTGCACCAGGGGCTATCCCAGACCTAAGTTATGAAGATTTTCTAGATTTCCATAAGCAATATTATCACCCATCTAATAGTTATTTATGTCTATATGGCAAGATGGATATTGAAGAAACATTAGGATATATTGATAAAGAGTATCTTTCTAAGTTTGAGTATAAAGAAGCGGATAGTCAGATTACATCTCAAGCCGCTTTCAATCGATTTATACAGAAAAAGGCCTATTATTCAGCCACTGAAGAAAAAGAAAATGCATTATTCTTATCGTATAATTTTGTGGTTGGAGAAGTAACAGATAGAAGACTTATGCTTTCGATGGCTATATTAGAATATGTACTGCTGGACACACCGGCAGCACCTCTAAAAAAAGCGCTTATAGCTGAGGGAATAGGCGAAGATGTATATGGAACGTTTCAGACTCATCTCAAACAACCGATATTTAGCATAGTGGCTAAAAATGCTTCAGAAAATAAAAAAATGAGATTTTATGAACTGATTAG
>JARBTY010000280.1 GCA_029239935.1 Clostridia bacterium
AGACTCTTTGGTAATTGATTTAATCATTTCCTTGATGGTTTCATTAAGTCCCAAGTCATCAAGAGACATCGGCCGTAAATCAAAGATGATATTTCTTACCTCTTTTAGGGCTATTTTTACACTTTCTTTTAAATTTGCAAGTTCCTTAAGTCCTTCTTTTAAATTTCTTTGAATAACCATGTCGCAAATATCAACCCGCATCACAGCATTGGCCATATGCTGCGCAGGCCCATCGTGAATATCTCTTGCTATTCTCCTCCGTTCGTCTTCCTGAGCTTCCAAAATTTTTATACCAAGAAACATTTCAGAGTTTTGATCGGTATTCCCCAAAGCCGAAAGCATATCTCCTTCCAGATATCCCAGTGCAATACTGATCTGGCTCACTACCTTTTCAGCATTTTGTATATTCTTCATAGTCTTCTTTAAAGCCATTTCCAGTTGCGTTCTTTTTTCTCTTAAGGCTTTTTCTTCATTTTTTTTAGTATACCATCTGACCCGAATGTCAGCAGCCTTTTCGTATGCAGCTTTAATATGTTGCTCTGTATATTTATGAAAATCTGCTGATACTTCTGCCAGTCTTTTTCTTATGGCCTTATCTTGTTTTTCAAGTCCATCCACTTCATTGATGACTTTTTCGACTTCACCTTTGATTGCCTCTAACTGTGCTTTTAAATTTTCCTGTTCAGTCCTTATATTATCAATGATTTCAAGTATTTGATCTCTGCTTGAATCGATTGCTGCTATTATTTTTTTACTTATTTCACCAATAATACTGATATCTAGTTCTGCATTACCCATGTATCTATCACCTTTATCTAAAATTCTATAGTTACAGAAACCATTAAATATTTACTTTATTTTATTATATCCGACACTTTATTAAATTACAAACTAAAACACTCTATTTCACATGATGTCATGTAAAATAGAGTGTTTCATAAAAGATATTTTCTAGCATTAATCTAACTGAAGGGTTTGAATCCTTGAAAAGGTACCCAACTCATATTCATTGATTTGATTGTCGTATAACAGATAGAGCTTATCTCCTATGTAACATACTCTATCTGTACTTTGATAATAACCGTATTGCCTATACTTCCCTATTTTCCCAAGCTTTGCTTTTCCTACAAGCCTGCCTTTTTCTATACCAAATACATAAGCACCTTGAAAATCCTCCATATCATTCGTTTGATCATAATGAATAGAAATAGGGATAGCCAATAATTGTTTTTCATTATGAACTGTAACCATCTTATGATTTTCTAAGGCTCCGCTATAGCTGCCATTGGTTCCAAGAATAATATGGTTCACCTCTTTAGGTTTCTCTGGATTTTTAACATCAAAAAGTGAAAGTTTTATACCTGCTCCTATGACTCCCACTACTATTTCATTATCTTTTTCATCCCTTCTTATCATGTCCTCTGTACTTCTGCCTATACCTACTACTAAATGTTCTCCTATAGGATGCAGATACTGGCTAAATCCCGGAATCTTTAGTTCCCCTAGCACTTTAGGATTGTTTGGATTGCTAAGGTCTATCGTAAAAAGCGGGTCTACTTGTTTAAAAGTAACTACATATCCTTTGTCTTCAGTAAACCGTACACTATAGATCCTTTCTCCTGGGGCTAATTTCTCTAATTGGCCTATGGTTTTGAGCTGACTATCTAAGATGTAGACTCCATTACCATCACTGCTTGTAGTAGCTATCCTAAAATTCCCCTTGTATTCGTCCATTGAAAATTGATTGAGTACGCTTCCTTTTACATGATCTGAAGCCTCATAGGTTATCTTATTATTATCCAGCCTATATTTATTGATATAGGTTTTTGTATTCATTCTATAGTCATAGGCATGACTGGTGAAATACAAGGACTCTTGATTCATATAAACTTCATCCGCTGCCCCAATAACCCCTTGTACCTCTATCGGTTCCTCTTCTTCAATCTGTACAGCAGCCATCAGTGTAGTATATTGAGCATCTTTCCAAGGCTGATACCACAGCTGGTCTGGGGCTATGGTTTTTACAGCACTTCCTTCAAGGCTATCCTTATAAAAAGGTAAAATGTCTTGTTCTGTAAATTTGTTTTCAGCTACGAGGTTATTGTATCTGTGAGTAATCATATAAACAGTCTGCCCTATTTTTCTCACTTCACTCATATTGCCCTCTAGTTCTATCTCCCGCATAAGCTGTGGTGCACTCTTATGACTTAAATTATAAATCTGCAAGACCGTAAAGTCTTTATAGGGGTGTACATAGTATGCAGTAGCATTACTTTTTAATCCTGTTCTCTCTATTTTAACAGGCTCACCTATCTGTTTTCTTTTTCCCACTACAATCAGCTTATCCTGATCTAAAAACATCGTATCAAAGTTCAAATTATTGTCTGCCTGTGCTTCTATGAGTCCTACCCGCCTAAGTTGATCTTTTGTGTCAATAATAGCTATTTTATTATCCTCTATCCTCTGATAAATATAACGGCTATCATTTTTAAAGGTATCCGCTTCATCTACACCTTTTACTTGTACATTGGTTGTAGAATAGGCATTACTCATCATAGCCGATTCGCTGGTCATATCTGCTGTATTCATTTCATAGTAAGTCACACGACCAGTTGTAATAACACTTTTCTCTTTTAGTACTTTTAATAACGCTTCATAAGAATTGATTCTTATAAGTCGGTCATGCTCTTCGCCTTCAATTATCTGAGTCTTTCTGACTGTTACAGACAAATCACTGGCTTGTGTAAGCACTCCTAAAAAACCCTGACTTGCTATGAGAATCCCTGTTAAAAAACTTACTGCAAGTCCCCTTTTAAATCGCTTCGTTCTTCTCTTCATGTTTATATCCTCCCTATCCCTCACGACTAATATACCCCTTAAAATCACAACTAAATAGTCTATTTCTAGTATACCATATAGCCCTACCAACACAATCTCATATCTTGTTTTCTAAACTACAAATGAGCCAAGACATGATGAAATATGTCTTGGCTCATTGAGTCACTCGTTTTGTATGATTTAATCTCTCAGTTTGTCTACAATAACTGCACAGCTGGCATCACCTGTAACATTAACAGCTGTTCTTAACATATCAAACAATCTGTCAACACCAAAAAGTAATGGCAGTCCCAAAACAGGTATATTGGCTGAAAGGAGTACTGCAACCACCAGTAGAGACGGTCCTGGAACCCCAGCTTGGCCGATTGAACCTATAGTCGCTGTAATAATAATAGCCACGTATTGTGCCATCCCTAACTCAATGCCAAAAAGCTGAGCAAAAAAGCATGCTGCCAATGCGTAGTAGATAGCATTTCCATCCATATTAATAGTAGCTCCTAAAGGTAGTACAAAAGAAGTGGTCTCTTTAGAAACGCCTAATTCTTCTTCGCAGGTTTCCATATTGACTGGCAAAGTTGCCATAGAGGATGCCGTTGATAAGGCAACCAACTGAACTTTGTAGATTTTCTTGAAGAATTCTAGTGGTGAAACTTTGGAAAACAATTTTACAACCAATCCATATACGCCAAAAGTATGAATAAGTAATACAACGACATACACAACAAATAATTTGAGCACAAGTCCTAAAATACTGAATCCAAAAGTACCAGTTGCATCTGCCATCAAGGCAAAAACACCAATAGGTGCTATGTACATAAT
>JARBTY010000049.1 GCA_029239935.1 Clostridia bacterium
CACAACACAGGCCACCAATGCTTTGCTCGAAGGAGATGTCGCTAAGGTTGGCATTATCGGTATGGGAACTGGACTTGAAGGAGAGCGTGCCAAAGGAGAAACAAAAGTTGGTGATATTTTACTTGCTCCCGGAAAGCATCTATACACGTGCCATACATATCTGGATTCCGCTTCCTTACTTCCAGAAAAGATAGAAGCGTCTATTGGGGCGCTTACCTCAAGTGGAGCTGAAGTAATCGTTGCTTCAGAGGCCTATTCAGTAGATAATCCAGACAATGAAAAACAGGTAATAGAGGCTGCAGCAAAGAAAAACATACTGGCAACTGGAGGATATGAAATATCCCAGCTTTATGGCCTAAAAGCAAGGACAAGAACGGCAGTAGTTAATGCTGCACTGATTCCAAAGATGATGGAAACTGCCAATATGACGGAGAATGCGGTAAAGGGATCCGGTATTCAAAAACCTCTAATGATTATGCGATGCGATGGCGGGGTCATGAGCGTGGAGGAGGTAAGGAAACGGCCAATCCTTACCATGCTCTCTGGCCTGGCAGCAGGTGTTGCCGGTGCACTTATGTATGAAAAAATCACCGACGGCATTTTTCTTGAAGTAGGCGGAACATCTACCGATATTTCAGCTATTAAAGATGGAAAGGTTATGATAAAAAACGCCCAGGTAGGCGGGAGAAAATTATACCTGACTTCTCTAGATGTGCGTACTCTCGGGATTGCCGGTGGCAGTATGATTGTATTTGAAAAAGGAAAAATTACAGATGTAGGCCCTAGATCTGCCCATATTGCAGACAAGGAATATGAAGCATTTGCAAAAGCACAAGATATGAAAAATCCGGTATTAAAACTGATAGCACCGAGAAAAGAGGATCAGGAAAACTATGCAGTAGTAGCCAGTGGAAATGGAAAAAGCTATGCCCTTACTTTAGCAGGGGCCGCCAATATTTTAGGATATATTCCGGAAAATGACTATGCCCATGGTGATATAGAAGCTGCAAGGCTTGCATGGGGAGTGCTGGCAAAAGAGGCCAATGTTTCCGTAGAAGATGCTTGCAGGCAGGCCATGGAGATTGCCATTGCAAAGGTACGCATCATAGTAGAAGAACTCATCAATGAGTACGATCTAAATCGCAATTTAATTTATCTGGTTGGAGGCGGAGGTTCGGCAGCTGTAGTGGCTCCTTTCCTTGGGAAAAAAATGGAGATCCGCCACCGTATTGCCAAAAATGCGCCGTACATCTCTACTATAGGCGTTGCACTCGCGTTAGTTAGAGAACAGATTGAGCGAAATGTATCAAATCCTACTGAAGAAGACATACGAAAGATTCGAAGTGATGTTATGGCTATCATCACAAAGGCAGGGGCAGACCCAGCTACCGTAGAGATTGCTATAGAAATTGAGAGTCAGAAAAATATTTTGCGTGCCATTGCTACTGGTGCAACAGAGCTTAGAACCAAGGAGCGTAATGCTCAGGATAAAACAGAAGAAGAACTTTTAAAGATAGTTGGGGAAGCCGTACAGGTTGAGTCGTCAGCCATTCATAAGATTGCAGCTGAGGGACGATGGAATGCCTATGAGGTTGAAAAAGTTTCCAAAAGGTTCTTTGGACTCATGACAAAGAAACAAAAATTAGTCCGTATGGTTGACTGTGATGGGGTTATTCGTCTGCAAAAGGACAATGCAAAAATAAAAGTAATGCATAAGAAAGGGAAAGATACCATCTTTTCTGAGTTCATTGATGAAATGACACAATATACTGATGCAGGGGCAACTCTTCCTAAAACTTATCTGTTCTTTCAGCAAAAAATGGCGGATTTAAGTGGAGTCATTAGTAAAGAACAGTTAATGAGCCTTGTTGATATGGAACTTGAGTTTTTAGAGGATGAGCAGGAATTGATTGTTGTAGTTGCGAAAGACTGAGAAAACCAAAAGGAAGGACGACATGATAATAACTGAAATTTCGGATGAAATCATGGCTTTTTTGGAATTAAAAGAGGATAGTCAGTTTTCAAATATAGCACCAAAGGACTACGTGTTTTATCTCTCAAAAAGTATGGCGTTTGGGAAAATAGAGAGTCAGAGATATCGAAGACAGGATTTGGAAGCAATCCTTAAATCAGAAGGGGTCCAAATTTTGCACCATCAAAATGTAAATACCATGGAAACACCGTTTTCGATGATACAGTCCCAGATTTATTTTACCAAAGAGGAAAAAAAGATTGAAATCTTCGTTGGAGTTATCGAGGAAAAGCGAAGGGCGATGGAGAAATTTGGTTTAAGGATATCAGCAGAAGAGATGAGGCGGCTTCATTTGGCGCATGAATTTTATCATTTTCTGGAGTTCTCTAGGGATCAGCGTACAGGTGAACGTCTGCCGCCTATTAGTAAAAAACTACTAGGAATAATTCCAGTTCAGTCTTATGTAACAAGAACCAATGAAATTGCAGCGCACCAGTTTGCCAAGGAAGTTTGTAACTTTCCTATTCATCCTAAGATCATGGACTACTGTTATCAGATAACAAAAGGTGCATATAAAAGGGAAGCTTTTGGCGCATTGGTATTAAGTGTGCAAACGGAATTGGAAAAAGGAGGATATCAATGGAACTAATCCCATATCATGACAAAACGATAATGGTACTTGGAGAATATGATACAGTTGTAATCGGAGGAGGGCTAGCGGGAACATCTGCTGCAATCAGTGCAGCCAGAGGGGAAAATAGTACCCTAATTGTTGAAAAACAGATTGCACTTGGCGGAACGGCGACCAATGCACTTGTAAGTCCTATGATGCCATCTTATGTAGAACATCAACAAAATTTTCATGAAATTGAAGAAGCATTAAAAAAATATCAGGCTGAGACAAGAGAGGAAGTCACTGGGTATATATGGTTTAATAAAGAAACCATGGCAAGAGCCCTAGAAGATATTTATATCAGATACGACGGAGAAATCCTTTATGATGCAACTCTTGTGGATGTTATTCTAGAACAGCAAATAATTAAGGCTGTGGTGTTAATGACTATGGAAGGGCTTGTAGCTGTGAGGGGAAGACAATTTATTGATGCGACTGGAGATGCCATCCTTACTAGATTAGCTGGTATAAATGTAACCGCTGGGGATGAAGATGGCAATAACCAAATGAGTTCCCTTCGTTTTGAAATGGCGGGAATTGATGTGGGAAAATATAGGGAGTATTGCTTGTCTTTAAAGGATGAATTTTCTCCTCTTATAAACGGATACTATTTTGAATCTGCCATGGTAAAAGGAAAAAGTTTTAAACTAGAGCCTATCTTTCAAAAGGGAGTGAAAGATGGCATCCTAAAAGAAGAAGATTTGCGATATTATCAGTGTTTTTCCCTTCCATCCAAAGAAGGCTGTATGACCTTTAACTGTCCTCATATTGGAAGCTTGAAAAATAACACAAGTGCTCTTGCACGTTCAAAAGCAATTGTAGAAGGAAGACAGATGATTTCACGTCTCGTTACATTCTTAAAAGGATATATGCCGGGATTTGAGCGTGCCTATCTATCCAACGAGGCTTCTATGCTTGGCATCCGAGAATCTTATCGCTTAGTTGGAAAATATGTCTTAACAGAAGAGGACTATATCAATCGGGCAAGGTTTGAAGATGCCATCGCCAAGGGAGACTGGTACATTGATGTGCATTCTGTGAGCAAGGGGTTGGTTCATAAGGATAAGTTTATAAAGGGAGAATACTATGAGATACCATACCGGTCCTTGGTAAACGAACTGGTGAAAAATCTGATAACTGTAGGAAGATGTATCTCTACTACTTTTCTTATGCAGGCAAGTATACGCATCCAACCAACGGTTATTGACATGGGAGATGCGGCAGGAAGAGCTTGCGTTTATGGAAAAGAAAAAAATATTGAACTCACCGATATTAATGGCGCTCATTTACAATAATATAAAAGAAAACATAAGAAAATGGGAGCCACTATGGTTTTAGAAGATTTTTAACCAGAGAAAAGAAGAATGTATTAACCGAGTTTATGTTATTGTGTTTTGGCTATAACATTAATAAACTCCATAAAAACATTCAAAAAGAAAATTTAGGCGTAACCCTTTACAAAAAAAATCTAGTAGCTTAAAAAACCGAATAAAAAAATCGCAGGGGCTTCTAACCTTATTTTACGATGCCTAAAAATAAAAAACAGGTGCTATTCAGCAAGAAAAACTTGCTAAGATAGCGCCTGTTTTTTTGGCTAAGGGCATCTTCAAAATTTTAATTTTGAGACACCCCCTTTTGAGGTTTATGATTAGGAGACACACCTGTTCCCATACCGAACACGTAGGTTAAGACCTAGTTGGCCGATGGTACTTGCTTGGAGACGAGCCGGGAGAGTAGGTGGCTGCCAAATTCAATAAAACAACAACCTCTGCAAAAATGCGGGGTTTTTTTATTATGGGGCGAAAGTTCAATGGTAGAACGTCAGCCTTTTAGGCTGAATACGTAGGTTCGATTCCCATCACCCGTTTACGTTACAGAAAAGCAGATGTTATATAATTAACTGAGTTAGTTATATAACATCTGCTTTTGTTTTCTTGAAGTCAATTTGAAGGTGCAAGATTGACAATATTTACATGCAATGATACATTATAATTAATTGGCAAATTAGCACTATAAATGCCTAAAAAAATATATATATTGATAATTGAATATTTATCAAAGAGTATTTATAACTTATAAATGCACAAATTTTTGGAAGAACATATCTATTTATATATAAATTGTTAAAAAACTTAGAAATGAGTGTGCTAGATATGCTTGGTAAAATATATCAAAAGTTAATAAAATATCGATGGATTTTAAAGCTAAGAAATCAACTTTTAATTTATTTGATTTTAGTGGCATTTCTTCCGGTATTTGGTACAAGCATTTATTTTGATTACATTATGAGGGACAAAATTAAAGAGGATATAATTACAAGAAATCATATGACTGTAGCACATATGATAGAGGGGATTGACAGACGGATAGAGGATGCTAATAAGTTTGCAGATTGGCTATGTAGGGATAGCAATCTTTTGGTTTTATTAAGACGTAGTCCACAAGAAGCAAGACGTTATGACAGTGTGAAAAAAGATGTTATAAAAAAGATACAAGAACAATTTGAATATAATTCAGTAGGAAGTCATATTCCTTCTTTATTTATAATAGGAGATAACGGGATAGATATTAGAAATGGTATTGAGGCGGCATTGATTGATTATGAGATATTTACTCGTAAGCCTTGGTTTATTAAAGGCAGGCAGGCTAATGGACGTAATTTTTGGGGAAGTATGACGAATAATTATACTAAGATAACATTGAATCCGCAGGTTATACCTATGATGCGGACAATTAATGATTTGAGTACAGGGCAAAGTATAGGGAATTTAGTAATATGTTTTGATGAGCAATTCTTTTCTAATATTTATAGAGAGTTTTCTTCAGATATTCAAGCTCAGATTTATTTAGTAGATTTACAAGGCAATATTTTTTATACTAATCAATTTGAAAACCAGAAGATCAATATGAATAGTAATCCGATTTTCACAGAAATAATAAATAGAGGCTTTGTGAATAATACACATCAAAATGCATTTGAAATTTATTTTAAAGAGCAGTTACATTTAGTTACCTATCAGCGTTCATCAAAGACTGGTTGGCTACTGATTCAAGCGGAACCTATGAATCAGATAGAAATCCAAAGCAGCATAATGAAGGAAAAAGGAGTTATGTGGGGTATTTTAATGATTATCGCATGTGTTTTACTAGCATTAATCTTATCTATATTTTTTACTAAACCATTGGTTGTATTAAATGAGCAAGTACATCAAATAGCAAGAGGTGATTTTAATCAGACTATCAATTTACAAGGTAATAATGAGATTAGTGAGCTAGCTGAAAGTATTAATAAGATGAAAGTGGATTTGGAAGTTTTGCTGCGTGAGGGTTTGGATAAAGAAAAAGAAAAAAGAATATTAGAGATAAAAATGCTCCAAAGTCAAATAACACCTCATTTTCTCTATAATACTTTAAATTCTATTAAAGTAATGGCTGCATTGCAAGGAGCACAAGGCATTGAAAAAATGACTGGATCTTTAGGAAAACTGCTTAAAGCATCCTTAGGTGGATTTAATGAACATATCATTTTAGAAGAGGAATTAGAAATTCTGAATGATTACATATATATTCAAAAAATAAGATATAAAGGTAAAGTGCAGTTTAGCTTAAATATCAAAGATGAAGAGCTTCTAAGATGTAAAATTATAAAATTTATTTTACAACCTTTAGTAGAAAATGCTATTTTTCATGGTATCGCTCCTAAAGAGGACATGGGAGAAATTGTACTTTCAGTGTATGAACATCAAAATTTACTTGTGCTAGAAATTTGGGATGATGGCATTGGTATGAGCGGAGAAGTTATTCGTAAAATCAACGAGGATACTGAAGGACTTAGGGAGACATATGATCATGGCATGGGACTTTATAATATTAATCAGAGGATTAAACTGATTTACGGAGAAAAATATGGTATGCATTTTGAAAGCTTAATAGGAGAATATACAAAAATAACAATTTATTTACCTATAGAGAAGGAATTCAAAGATTGTACAAATATCTGAAGGTAGAGTGGGGGAGGTAAAGATCAATGAAGGTTCTTATTGTGGACGATGAATATGTTATTAGGATAGGTTTACAATCTATGATTGATTGGGGGAGAAACGGTTTTCAATTAATCGGCTTAGCGAGTAACGGGGTTCAAGCAATGGATTTAGTTTTAGAGTACAGGCCCGACCTTGTAATTACAGATATCAAAATGCCTGTAATGGGAGGCATAGAACTAATGAAAAAATTGAGAGAACTTGCCGCACCGCCCAAGTTTGCTGTTTTAAGTAACCATAATGAGTTTGAGCTCGTTAGGCAAGCTATGCAGCTAGGCGCTGAAGATTATCTGTTGAAATTAGAGATAGAGCCAGATGAGCTGATTAATATGTTGCGCAGAGTAGAAGAAAAACTAAATTTAAATAAAAAGAATAAATCAGCAGATATAATATCAGGCAATAAGTTATCTACTGATGTCAATATGATGCGAAAACATTTCTTAAGAGATTATTTAAATAATTTTTATGCAAATCAAAAGGATTTTAATGATGTCATGGCATTTTTAAATATTGAATTAAATGCTGAGTATGTTTATTGTATTATGATTAAAACCGGGGAGATTTATCGTTTTGAAGATATTCCAGATGATGATCTACATATGCTGAATTTTTCAATTATTAATATTGCTGAGGAGATTGCGGGAGGAGCGTTTAACAGTTATTGTTTTGAAGGACGAACAGGAGAATTTTTTATGCTTGTGGCTAGCAAAAGACTTTTAGAGGTTCCTACTTCTGAAAAGAAACTAAGACAGTTGGGTGAGACAATATCAGATATGATACAACAATACCTGAATATTAGTTCGGTAATTAGTATTGGCGAAGGGAGAGCAGGTTACAAAGGAATTAAAGAAGCTTATCAAGGTGCTGTAAGAGCAATGCGATGTCGATTTTTTAATAAAAATATAAAGGTAGTCTTATGGCATGATGTTCAAGCAGATATACTGAAGTTAGATGAATACTCGGTATATAAAAATAAAGATAAACTCTATAGAGCGTTAGATCTACATAGTACAGAGGAATTAGAAGGCATTTTTGAAGCGATAAGAAAAGATTTAGCGCAGCTTACACTTAGCAAAAATATAATTTGTAACATTATGTTGGAGATATTCTCTATGATTAGAGAATATCTGGAACGTTACCAGATTGAAAGTAGTAAAGTAATGAAAAGAAGTTACTGCACCTATAAGCAATTAGTGTGCATCGATAACCTTTGTGAGGCAGATCAATGGATTAATGATGTCAAAGAAGACTTGATTCATTATTTGGAAGAAGAAAGCAAGATAGCTTACTCAAAATTAATTTCTAAGGCTAAAGAGCATATGGAAAGATATTTTTATGAACAGATTTCTTTAAAGCAAGTAGCTGACGAAGTTAATCTTAACCCATCTTATTTTAGTACAATATTAAAGCGCTATACAGGTAAGAGTTATTCTGAACATATAACGATGCTCCGAGTGGAAAAGGCCAAAATATTATTAGCTCAATCAGATCATAAGGTTTATGAAGTAGGAGAAAAAGTCGGCTATCATAATATTTATTATTTCAATCGACTTTTTAAAAAAGTAACGGGTCTGACACCAGGGGAATATAAAAAGATGCAAAATACACTTTAACTAAGGAGATGGCAGCAGATGAAAAAAAGATTTTTAGTAATACCTCTATTCACTTTGATAGGATTGACTTATCTTATTAGAACGATACAAGAAGACGCATCTGCTAATATGCCACGGTCAAAAGAGCCAGTACAGACGATAAAAGTTGGATTGTGGGATTATGAATTCCATGAGTATGATAAAAAATTGATAGAGGCCTTTTGTGAAGAAAACCCCAATATTAAAGTGGAAATTGTCACGAGTCCAAATGTGTATTATGCCAGTAAAGTAAGTGCAATGTTAGCTGGAGGCGAAGATATTGATGTTATTTATACACCAACTCCTCGGGTTTATAATAATCTTCAATTAAATCATTTTATTATACCGTTAGATGATTTGATTAGAAGAGATCAAGTTGATATAAGTCGGTTTAAAGGGGCTCTGGAGATTGAAAATCAGATTTATGGACTGCCTTATAGAAGCGACTGGTATGTCTTATATTATAATAAAAATTTATTTGATAAAAAGAACTTACCATATCCCACTAATGATATGACTTGGGAAGAATATAGGCAGCTAGGAAAGCAATTAACATCAGGAATAGGTGCTAATAAAACTTATGGTATTTTGACTAATACGTCATTATATTCTCATGTTTTACCACCAATTGAGAACGGAAGAGAATTTGATTATATTAATGGTGATTTAGAAGCCTTGAGGAGAGGTCTTGAACTATTTCTCGGCATTCAGTTTGAAGATCAGTCAGCATTAGACTATGCAACCAATAAAGCAATTAATAGTGATCAGCGTACATTTGAAAAAGGTCAAACGGGTATGTTCATTAATGGGACGTGGTTTATTAATTATTTAATTAATGATAAGAAAAATGGTGTGTATGATTTTGAATGGGGAGTTGTCAAAGTGCCTCACTGGGGGCAGGAACAGCCAATCAGCAAGCTCTTGGCTCGGGTTTCTATTAATATTAAAACAGCTAAATTAGAAGCTGCTTGGGAGTTTGTAAAGTTTGTTACAGGAAGCAAAGGGGCCAAAATTCTGGCAGGTGAAGCCATGTTGCCTGCATTTGAGCATGGGGCCATTCATCAGTTATATATTGAAAGTTCTGGATTAGAAAATAAAGATTTAGAGGCTATTAATGGCAATCATTTTGTAGTTGCAGCCCCAGATAATGACAGTGATTCTCTTTATATTAAAGACATCGTGTATGAAGAAATAGAGAAGGTTATAACACAAGAAAAGTCTATTGACGAAGGAATTGCTGATATGAAGGAAAAGAGAAGACAGTATTTGAAAGGAAAATATTAGGGACACAGAATTTGATGTAAAGTGAGTAATGATAATGTAGTATCAGTATAGCAATTAAACGCTATGAAGATTAGTCTTAAGAAGACAATTTTCATAGCGTTTTTTAATATAGTGGCTAGGATGATTATTTATAAGTACTACTAGTGTAATAGTTGTATTCGTTTAAGATAAGTCAGAGATAGAAGTAAAAGTAAATAAAAAGCAATATTTCTAGGAAAAATACAATAAACCATTCTAAATTATTAAAATAATTAGAAAAAATTTTATTTAATAAAAAAGCTTGTTTATATCACACGTAATAGAGCAATGAAACTGATAATTGTGCATTTTTTTGCCCTATTCTTAAAGTTATAATTTAGTAGAGTGTACTTGACTGAGCATAATTATCCCAAAATTAAAGTCGCTTAATTGCTATAAATATAGGGGAAGGGGGGCGAAGTAAAAGTTATACACTTGTTACAGTAATAAAAATAATAAGGGAGGTTTATTGATGAACAGAAAACTACTAAGCTTAATTTTGACCTTAGCACTAGTCCTTACTAACGTACCAATACCAGCTTTTGCAGCAGATGAATCCAGTGCTTCAATTCTAGATTATCTTGCTGTTGAACAGGCAGGAACACCGGTGGGATTAGATAAGGGTTTTAGTCCAGGGATTACAGACTATGCTACTACAGTTTCCAATAGCACAATGAGTATTGATATTAAGGCTCAAGCAGTTACTACAGGTTCGATTATAGAATTGAGCGGGAAAAATGTAACTACTTCCAGTGCAATGACATTAGAGGCCTATGATGTAGCATTGGAACTCGGGTTAAATAAGTTTGAGCTCACTGTTTCTGATGAAGATCATTCAGAAACAATGTACACACTTAATGTAACGAGAGGCGCGCCGGAAGGATCTTTTGTTGTAAGCTTTGATCTAAACGGAGCTGACGAAACTGCTCCAGCTCCTCTTATAGTACAAAAAGGTGCAAGAGTAACTCTGCCTTCTTCAAATCCTACAAGGGAAGGCTATATCTTTGCAGGATGGTATACTGCGCCTGGGGGCGGACAGTATGAAGCTTTTAATACCACTGCAGCTATTGAAGCAGATACAGTACTTTATGCACAGTGGATACAAGAAGATCATGTTAACTATATCAAAACCACTCATGATGGTAAAACAGTTACACTTGGTTATTCAACTTACTCAGGAGTGAAAATTCGTAAGATGTCAGATGATACTGAGGTATCAGCAGAAGAACTAGCAAGTACAGAGGTAGGATACGGCGTATACAAAGACCTTAATGGGAATGGGGTACTTGATGACTATGAAGACTGGACAAAGGATGTTAGTGCACGTACAGCTGATATAGCACAACAAATGTCTTATAAAGAAATAGCAGGTCTTATGCTATTTAGTTCACATCAAAGAACATGGACATCGCCTATTCCTACACAAGCGCAGGTTACGTTCCTTGCGAATGATGACCTGAGACATGTACTTATCGCGGGAGAGATACCAGCTGAAGTGGCAGCACCATGGAATAATAATATTCAAGCAATGAATGAAAAATTTGGACTTGGTGTCCCAGCTAATAACAGCTCAGATCCACGTCATAGTGCTGCAATAGGAGTAGAGTATTACTCTTCAAATACAGGAACAATTTCTTTATGGCCAAATACTTTAGGTCTTGCGGCTACATTTGATCCAACAGTAATGTTGGAATTTGCAAAAATAGCGTCTGCAGAGTATCGGGCACTGGGTATTACAACAGCGTTATCACCACAGATTGATATTTCTACTGATCCTAGATGGAGCCGCTTAAGTGGTACTTTTGGAGAAGACCCTAAACTGGCTGCAGATATGACAGAGGCTTATGTACAAGGTTTCCAAGGAACATTTAATAATGGTGAATCACTCCTTGGCTGGGGTAAAGATAGTGTCAATGCCATGATTAAACACTGGCCAGGAGGCGGCGGCGGTGAAGCAGGCCGTGATGCACATAATGATTTAGGTAAATATGCAGTATTCGCAGGTAACAACTTTGATGCACATGTCATTCCATTTGTTGATGGTGGGCTTCAAGGCACAATAGCAGATACAACTATGGCTTCTGCGGTAATGCCATATTATACAATCAACTTCAATGTTGATCCAACAGGGCAAGATTTTGCATCTGCATTTAGTGAATATATGATTACAGATTTACTGCGTGATAAATTTAATTTTGACGGTGTAATCTGTACGGATTGGGGCGTTGATGCTACTCGTGGATGGGGTACTGATATAGAAGACCTTTCTATTGCAGAACGTTCTAGAGTACTTATTGAGGCTGGTGTAAACCAGTTTGGAGGAAGAAATACCCCTATGTATATTTTAGAAGCTGCGGAGCTCGCAAAAGCTGAAGGATATGAAGCTGAAGAACTATTTAGAACTAAGATGGAAGAATCAGCGAAAAAACTCCTTACAAATGTTTTCTTAGCAGGATTATTTGAAAACCCATATCTTGATGAAGAATATTCTAAAGAGTTTGTAGCAAATGATGAATTTGTAGCAAAGGGACAAGAAGCACAAGTTAAATCTGTTGTCATGGTAAAAAATCATGAGGATATATTACCACTTACTCCAACAACAAAAGTTTATGTACCTAAAGGCACTAATGGTAACTACTTATTAAGTGGTGCGAATAAGCACTTTACAGTTGTAGATACGCCAACACAAGCTGATATAGCTATTGTACCTATCAATAGTCCAGTGCCAGTGCCAGCTACAGGTGGTTTTGGAGGTGGATGGACACAGGCTACAGGCTATGTACCATTACCGCTTCAATATAGTGAATATACAGCGGTACATGCGAGGGATGTATCTATTGGCGGTGACTTTAGAAATTTTGAAACAGGTTCTAAAATTCTAAACCGCACTTATAAAAACAAAAAATCTACGGCACAAAACCTCTCTGAGCTTGAAGTACTTTTAAATACGAAAGAAGAGATGGGTAATAAGCCTGTTATAGCAGTAGTTAATGTAAGTAACCCGATGGTATTTAAGGAAGTAGATGCTGTTGCGGATGGTATTGTAGTAAGATTTGCATCTAGTGATAATTCAGTGCTTGATATTATTAGTGGTAAGTCAGAACCTTCAGGGCTTCTTCCTGTACAAATGCCTAAAAATATGGAAACAGTAGAAAAGCAACTTGAAGATACTCCGCGTGACATGGCATGCTATGAAGATAGTGATGGCAATGTGTACGACTTTGCTTTTGGTCTTAACTGGAGCGGGGTTATAAATGATGCACGTACTGCGAAGTACAATGTAACACCGTTGACACATCCGCAAAGCGGACACATTACTGATGTGTTTGCAGCAATCTTAACGCATACTTTACCAGCAGGTAAAATAAATGAAACTTATAATGCAGAGATTAAGGCTGTGGAAAATAACCTGACATTTACATTATTAAATCCAGATAAATTACCATCAGGGCTTAGCTTTAATAATGGTGTAATCAGTGGTACACCAACTGTTAAGACTCATGAATATGGTGACCAGCTTAATATCAAGGTTACAGGTGGCGGTAAAGAGGAGAAAATCTTTAGAATCACTCTTCTTATAAATGAAACCGGAGCTATTAATTTAGCTGATCCAAACGAACTATCTATAGCCTTAACACTTGCCAAGGCTAAAGTTGCAAATAACTATGAAGCCGCTGACTGGGCTATATTTAGTCAAGCTTATGAGACTGCTAAGAGTACCTATGCAGATGCAAGTGCTGCTTCTCAAGAGGAGATTGATAGTGCGGAGGCTGTACTTATGGCTGCAATGAATAAACTTGATGGTATAGAAGGTGGCGGAGAGGGAGCACCAAAGTTCCAAATCATCAGTCAAGTTTTTGAATATGGTCATGATGCTGTAGCAATAGCAATCGATACGGGAGAAGTAGTTAGTAAAGACACTGTTAACGCAGCAAACTTTACGGTTAAGAATGGTGACGATGTATTAGAAATCAAAAATGCCTATGTCAATACAGAAGCAAACATGGATAGTACAAAAGTAAAAACTGAAGGCAGATACATTATCTTGGAATTAAGCAATGGTTATTCAAAAGCAGGCTATTCTTTATTAACTTTTGAATTTGCTACGTTTAAGAATACAAGAGTAGATTTAAGCAAGTTTACAGTTACACAGGGAAGTGAAACCTATTCACTTAATGCAGCAAAACCTGAAATTGCACTTATTGTGGATAATTTTGTAGCCAAAGAATATAAGTACAATCAAGGCGGAGGTGCAGATACGTTAAAATATCGTTTCTATACGCCAGAAGGTCTTGGCACCGGTGAAAAAGTACCACTTGTATTATGGATTCACGGAATGGGAGAAGGCGGAGATGGTACAGATGCTGGCTATAACGGCGTAACCCAAATTCTTGGAAACATGGGTGGAACCGGATGGGTTGAGGCTGCAGGACTTGATCCAAATCTTAAAGCATTTGTTGTTGCACCTCAAGCATACAATGCTTGGGACTGGAGAAATGCAGAAGAAGAGCGTGTAGATGTAAAACGTATTGATGGCATGCTCAAAGAAGTTATCGCAAGTAATCCTAATATAGATACAGATCGTATTTATGTTGCGGGATGTTCTATGGGTGGCGGTCAAACTTTTGCACAGCTTATTTATTCAAAAACTGAGTCTTCAGCAACTCAGTTTGCAGCAGCATTTCCAATTTGTCCAGCTTATGAGCTTACAGCTGCAGATGCAGAGATAATTAAAGATATACCTATGGCAATCATTCAGTCAAAAGATGATACTACTGTTTCTACAGATAGTGTTAGAGAAAGTGTTAATAAATTAGTGGCATCTGGCGCTAAGAAGACACAATATATAGAATATGACAATGTAATAGGTAAAGACGGAACAACGCAGTATCAAGGTCATTGGTCTTGGGTAAGAGTATTAAACAATCAGGATAATGTGATGCAGTGGCTGTTTAATGAAAATAGAACATACATAGTTGCAGCAACACAGCTTGTAAGTCCTAAACCAACAATTGCAACTGTTAATCAGAATAAAACGGTTACATTAGGATGGACTGCTATTGAAGGCGTAAGTGGGTACAATGTGTATAAACGTGTTCCTGGTGCTAGTTGGTTTGAACCTGCAGTAGATACAAAGTTAAATACAAATGGTATTATTACAGAAACAACGTTTACAACTTCTGCACTTCAAGATGGAAGTCATACTTTCCTTGTTACAGCGGTTAAAGGAACTGATGAGAGCGTCCTTTCTGCAAGCAAGTTAGTTCAAGCGACAATTGGCGACACTTCGGGTATTGCGGCACCAACCGCTAAAGTTCAATCAAATTATTGGGGTAATCGTGAGGTAGGTGTTACACATCCGGATCTTACAGCAAACAATATTAGTTCAGGAAAAGTAAAGGTTCATTATACAATTGATGGATCAGTGCCAACTTCATCTTCACCAGAAGCAACACATGGTTTCTATGGAGGCTGGTATTATGGTACCACCATTGCTATAACAAGGCCATCAGTTATGAAAATCATCATTATAGTTGATGGTGTATCCAGTGAGGTTGGTGCAGTAAATGTACCACCATCATCACCTGCAGCTATGGCAAGTGGTGTTTATAATGTTACTGATTTGAAAAATGTTACAATTAAAGCTGAAATAGGATCAAAAGTGTACTATACAACAGGAGTTGCTGATTTTGCAAATGGAAAAGTAAATGAAGCGCAGTTGACAGCAATAGCTGAACC
>JARBTY010000281.1 GCA_029239935.1 Clostridia bacterium
TTTAAAAAAAGTATAGCACATCTTCGTGCTATTTTTAAGAAAAAAATTACTGTTCTTCTTCTCGCATGGGTTCCCGGTATTCGGTCTTATTTTTCATCATTCCGTAAACAATGTTCACCAATCGGCGCATGATGCAGACCAGTGCCTGAGACTTTGTCTTTCCTTCACCGATTTTTCGTATGTAATAGTCGTAAAATACGGGGTGATTGGCCGCTCCATTCTTTGGCTTGGACACCATAGTTACTGCCAGGAAATAAAATAATCCGTGTAACTGACGGTTCCCTTGTCTGGAGCTTTGTTCCTTGCCTTTTCCAGCAGAACTGAACTTTACAGGAGCTACTCCTGCAAATCTTGCCAGTTTATCGGCATTGGAAAATCTTCGGATATCTCCGATTTCTGCGATAAGTTTACTGGCTATAGAAATTCCGATTCCCGGCATACTGGTCAGTTTATAATCAAAACTAAGCAGGATCTTCTCGATTTCTTTATCAAGCCCCGCCAACTCTTCTTTTTGATGTTCCAAGTCTCTTACCAGACTTGTTGTAATAAAGTCCCTGGACTCCTGGTATTCTCGAAAGGTATTTCCATCATTCTTGACACAATCCAGAATCATCTCCGCTTTATCTTTTCTGATAATTGGAGATATTTCTTTGAATTCCATCGTTAGTTCTTCTGCCGTCTTTTCCTCCAAATGGACAGGGGACGGGTAGGTCTTCCAGAAATACATGGCACATTTCCCGTCTATCTCACTGAAAAACTTACTATAACTGGGATATGCCATGGATATCTGCTCATGGAGTCCGTTTTTAAAACGAATGCCATCCTTTACCAATGAATCTCTTCGGTTCACCAGTTGTGCCAGTGTCCACTCGTTATCTTTTGGCTTTGCATCAGGCAAAGTATGTAACTAGTTAATGAGTACCGTTGCCACACAATACGCATCATGCTCATCATTTTTACGGAGCATAGGTGCACTTTTTCTCTGGTCATAAGCCAGAGCCGGATTAATGTCTTTTACTATGTAGCCATTTTCAATCAGCCAGACAGCTAAGCTTCTGCCGTAGCCATAGGCATTTTCCAATCCATAAATGGGTTCAAGTCCAAGATAATTGGATTTTCTGTTCACCTTTTCTGCCAACTTCTTAAATTCACTGGGCTTGTTTTCTATAACGACTACCTCTAACTTTTCATTCCAGCAGTTTACCATCACTGCGGTATGGGTTTCCTTATGCAGGTCAATCCCTACATAAAGCAGATTTTCTCTTCTCTGCAATTCGCTCCCTCCTGATCTTGTTTCCAATCAATCAGTTCCCGTACCGGCAACCTCAGATGACAGCGTTAACTCTTTTTGAGTCCGCAAGGGTTCGACATCCTATCTATAACAAACCAATGGATGAAAGGACAAGTTATTTCTTTTATTGGTTGTTGATGTTAACTCTCTATCGAATGGATTGCAAGTCATTTCTGGTTTTAATTCAGGAAAAGAACAACAGAAAAAAGAACGGAAAAGGGAGCCACATAAAGAGCATTTTTACCCCCTGTAACCCCCGGCAGCACCATTTTACCATAGAACCAATTTCCTGTAAATCCTATGGTTCACCATGAACCATAGGCCATGAGGAGTCGGCAGCTATCTTTAAACATGGAAACACAGAAATTCCTGGTTAGCCCTGTGTCGCAAAATATTGCCCCTGTGTGACCTTTAAAACCGATGGTGGAGCATGTATGCCATTCAGGCAATAAAAAGCCTTGTTAGGCAAATTTGAAAAGGATAGTTTTTCCCTTTTTATCTGATAATTGTTTGGATTGCTGTTGCCTCCTGTTCGTCTTCCTGTTGCTATATCAGAAAAATGTCGCATATATGCCAGTTTTTCATATGGTTCAAATCGCACATCTGCAACCAATTTTAAAATTCGGTAACTGAGAATCTTCTCTTATTTCTTGCCTTAAAACAGGAGTGAACCATGGGGTCGAAAATGATGCAGGTTAAAGAGCCGGGGTCAAAGACCTCCCCCGGCTCGGGTTACATCAGCCCGCAATGCGGACTGATAGGATTTAATCATAGGGGTCAAGTTTCTTGCATTGGGGTTGTAGCCGGGGTTACACTTGCGTGTAAATCCCATTTAAACACAAAAGTTACGGGGTCATGAATGACTCCTTTAAACCCATAACCAGTGAATCAAGATAATAAGCATTTTTGAGAATTCGTTTGAACTATTTACCCAATTCAAATTATAATTTCCTATTTTTCAAACCTAAAACACAACAAATTGTAATCTTGCTGTGTTTTAGGTTTGAAGATTATTTTTGATAAAAATAAATAAGCACCTTTATTTTCACTATAACAAATCCGCATGGATAACATCGTTAACTTGTATTAAATCTTTTCTTGAATATCTAAAATAAAATAATTCCAAATCTCCCAATTCACTAAGTTTTTTTTGAGGTATATAATATTCATCATTATTTACCAATACTTTAACCATATTTGCAGTTCCAACAGATGTATTTCTGCAAACAAGTTGACACAGTACCACCTTATTCGCCGTTTCTTTTACTATATTTCCAAACAGTCTAATTTTGCAATTATATTCCTTACCTATTTCCATAAAATCAAAGCAATTATCTCCTACCAATGCTGAGTCATCAAAGCACTCATCAATTGTACCTGTCTCAGTATTTTCTAATTTTATATTTCTTGTCATTTCATCTTCTTCTATAAAAATTACTTTATACATAAAATACTCCTTTAATCAATTGGATAAAAAGATACAATATAACCATTTGTTCCATATGCGACTCTATATGAGTTTCCATTTAGTGAATAATCTGCAAATAAGCCTTTGGCATTGCTTCCTGTTTTTATTGGATTAGTTGATAATACATCCTCTAGCAGACTTGGTATATTATTAACTCCCTGTGATGCAAAATCATCTGCATGCCTTTCTAAAATATGTTGTAATCCAGCCTTACTGTTTCCATTCTCTAACCACATAAGTTTGCCATCTGAATTTTTAATAATCGAAACAACATCATCTGGATTATATTTGACTCCACTGTTAGCAAGTTCATCTATTAGACCTTGCGGCTTAAGTTTACCCGAACCCTCATAAGCAGAAAAATCAAAATTCTTATATTTACCAGCCACTGTAAGATCCTTATAAAATCCATCTTCCAGGACACCATAATAATTATAATCTTTAAGTCCTTGCCTGCCTTGCACATCAGACCAATACTGATTATACCTGCTTGCCTCTTCTTTTGTCATCCATTTACTAAAATCCTCCGGTATCAGTGCTTTGTTGGCTGCCATACCGGCTGTTGTACCAAGCAGTAATGCTAAGGAAATGGTTACAGCCGAAGGTACTCCCGCTTTATCGCATACGATTACGGTTGTACCTGCTGCAGCTTCTGACACGACTTCCGCTGCAAACATTTTAGCAAAAGCAGCTCCTCCCTTACTGGCCAGGGCACCTTGTCCTAAAGTCACCAGGCTTACTGTCGCAGATACCAGTTTAAAAGCTCCTTCCGTATCCGTTAAATAGTCTCCTGTTATCAGGGTTTTACCGGTTGCTGCTTCGTATATGGGTATCACGATGGTCAGATCACTTAACTGCTCCAATAATTCCTTCCAAAAAGGTGAATCTTTTTTG
>JARBTY010000282.1 GCA_029239935.1 Clostridia bacterium
CTCTTTCTGAATTCCTATCCTTCATTCTCTCATGGATAAGTTCTAGATCACAATGTACCCAGATCATAACAAGCTCTGCCTCATAGGGCGCCAATCGCTGTTTGAGTTCTTCAATATAACTAGCATTTCTGAACTCCTTAGTAAAAGGTGCATTCAGAATAACGTGGTCATTAAATGCCAGTGCTTCAAAAGCTACATCCAGTATGGCAGTATACTCTACATCCCTGATATATTGATTAAAAAAAACGGAATCCCTGCTATAGGGTTCGTTAGCTGCCAGATACGCTGCTTTTGATAAAGGAATAATAACATCTTTATCAAGATACACAGGGTTATCAAGGCGCTTAGCTATCTTTTTAGCAACATAAGTTTTACCGCTTGCAGGTGGTGAGCCTACTAAAAACAATTGTTTTTTCATTATTCCTCCAGCTTTCTTACAATATAATGTCCGTAATCTCCTTCATAAAAAACATAATTTTTTGCCAGTGCATAAAAAGCACTATTATATCCATATTTAGCCACACAGTTATCATCTCTTAGGATGCCAAGTTTTTCACATATGTGTGCAAGCTTTGGTGTTGTAACAAAGGGTAATATGATGTTGTAGGTATCTTGCTTACTTAAAAACTCTAATACCCTAGTGGTATAGCCTAGATTGACGTACTCTTCATCTACTGCTATTTCTCTTATCATCAGCGTACCGTCTTGTTCCTCTTCATAAATCAAACGCAGATTATCATTGATGATAAGGCCTGTTAAGGATAAAAAAGGCGCTGCATTGGTGGTGATAGGCTTAACTGAAAAACCTGCTTGTATTAATAGCTCCATTAATTGATTCATTTGTATTCCCCCTATTAATCTTAATTTTTTCTCTGGTTATTTATCTAAATAATACAAGCATACCACCTTCAAATATAATCTGCAATCTGTGATTTATTAAATATCCTTTAAATTTTTATAACAGTATATGCTTTTTTCTCCTTCCTCATTCATATCAAGGGGTGTCAATAATAACTTTTGCCATCTCCAGCAACTGATCTTTTGAGATATTACGGGTTGTTAAAAGCATATAAAGTATATTATCTTGTTCCCATGTGATGAACTGATTGTCTGTGAACATCACTTCATCTGTTCCCACTGAAATCTCTATTTTACCTGTTTCCATATCTATTTTATCCTGGTCTGTAAGCTCATAGTCTTCTGGTACAAACTTATAGGTTTGTTGATCATATTTTAAAGTTACATCTTTATAAGTGATACTTTCTCCGTTAATTAAGGCTTCTTCCAAATCCTCACTCATTTTGTCTGTACTTAAAGACAGATAACCATCTCCTTGCCCATTTTGCTGTTCATAATAAAAGGTTATTCCCTTTCCTCTTGGCAGCTTATTATCCTGCTCATCTATAGCCAGCTTATTAACAACCGACGCCTCACTAAATAAAAAGCCTCCTGGCAGTACTTTTGCATATTTCGGTTCATACCCTACGTCCTTTTTTACCTGTTCTTTAGTGGGTAGCTCTGTGTATGCTGTCGTACCATAACTTACCCAGCTCTTAATGATTGTTGGTGCTGCTGCCATGCAGGTGATGGACAAAAGACCTATACTTAAACCAAGGGCCCATCTTTTTGCAGATTTTATTTTAAATCTATTTTCCATCGTTTTCTCTCCTTTTGTTTGATTATTAATGGTCATTTTAATTTTTTGAAACATGCTCTCGGAGATAACTGCCTCCTCAGATTTTGCATTTAGACTTTTCTTGATTTCTTCATCAAATGCTTTTATAACTCCCACATAACTCACTCCCTTTTTCCAAATAAACATCATCTGTATTTAAACCACCTAAGTTAGCTCTTAATTTTTTTCTAGCAGTATGAAGCCGAGATTTGACTGTTCCGTCTAAGCAGTTCATAACCTTTGCAATCTCTCTGACAGACATATCATTGTAATAGTATAATATAAGTACCATACGATGCTTACTATCTAACTTTGAGATTTCATCATAAAGGTCTTGTGTCTGCTTCTCATCTTGAAAATCTTTTAGAGCAGACTCTGAATCTTTTCTTTGAGAAGCTTCAAATATGTTTTCTATAGGAACAAGCCTTTTCTCTTTATTTATAGCTCGCCAGGCTATTCTTGTAAGCATCTTTAAAAACCAAACTTTAAATTGCTCTGGTTTTCTAAGTTCTTTAATGGAAAGATAACATCGAACAAATGCTTCTTGTACAATATCCTCACTTGTATGTCTATTACCCGTCACCAAATAAGCCGTTCTTATGGCTTGATGTTTATAACGTTCAAAAAGTTCTTCAAACTTCTCCATATCTCCTTCTTGTATTTTTTGAATTAATTTAACTTCATCCAACTTCTCATCTCCTTATTAACGGTGCACCTATCTATAAGAGACAACCTGCTATACAATCGGTTCATTTTTAATTATAAAATATTTTCACCGGCGTGGTTCACTTGATCTGATAGAAATCCCGTTATCATTAAGACTTTCTCTACTTCATTATAAGGATTATTAGATTCTCTTACGTAATTGTTTTTCTCATCTACTTTTAAGTATCCACACCATTTTTCATAAAAATATTCTAAGTAATGCCTGTATCCTTTTTCTCTCCAACCATCAATTAAAGATAAAAAGTGCTTATCTTGACTATCATATTCTAAAACCATATCTTTCAGTTCTTCATCATTCAATCTCTGATATTTACTAAAATGTATTATTCCCGGACCACTTAATCGCCCTTTTTTTGTTGATTTTAATTTTTTCTTATCTGAATAACCAAGTATTAATGCAACCATTGGAAAACAATATTTTTCTGGCAGGTTTAAAAGATTATATAGTCTACCCATACTCCCTCTGTGTACACAATTACTAAAAAAAGAATCAATCCCCAGAGACTTTGCTGCGATAGCTCCAGTTTGTGCAGCAAGAATGGTATCAGTATTTCCCGTTATAAAATCTACAATAGGTATCCCATGTTTATATTGAAATCCTAAGTGTTCAGCTAAGTCTATTACCCTATTAAAATCCACACAGAATACCAGCATTTTATTGCCAACATATCCTATCTCTCTCATAACTTCTTTATCCTCTACAACTATAATCGAATAAGTTTGTCTAGCTGATGCTGTAGCTGCATTTACACATGATTTTAATATACGTTCTAAATGTTCTTCTGGTATATTTTCATCAGAAAAATGTCTAACTGTAGTAAGGCTTTCTATTACTCTTATTGTTTCATTCATTTTAACCTTTCCCCTTAATCCTATATTTTCTATTTTATAATGCAAGATATGACCTATTAGTTCATATCTTCCTATACTCTTATTTATAATAGTTCGTAACCGAACTATTATTCTAAAAATTATCGGGTAAAGTTACCTATTACCCGATCCAATAACGAAAATAAAATCTCAGCTTCTTTTTCTGTAAAGTCTTTAAAAAATTTCTTGATTACATGATCTGAAATCTCTTTAAAGTCTTTTTTTATGCCTAATCCCCTTTCAGTTAACACTATATATGAGAATCTCTTATCTTCTAAACTTTGTTCCTTCGTGACGTATCCAGCTCGCAATAATCTATCCACTAGCTGAGTAACCGTAGACTTGGAACGAT
>JARBTY010000283.1 GCA_029239935.1 Clostridia bacterium
ATATTGCCGCTCATGGCCCCTTCTTTTGCTGCAATGGGGATATTTGTAGGCATGAACAGTTGGAATGGTTTCTTGTGGCCATTGATTGTATTAAGGAGTCAGGAAAAATTCACACTGCCAATAGGGCTTGCAACGCTTATTACTCCTTATGGTAACAATTATGATGTACTTATAGCAGGCTCGGTTATAGCCATTCTTCCCATATTAGTTGTCTTTTTGTTTTTCCAGCAATACTTTATTGAGGGGATGACAGCTGGCGGGGTAAAAGGTTGATGCCACCCATTAAAAGCATAGAAAAAATAAGGCATCTTATAAGGCCGCACCTTATAAGATGCCTGTAATTAAATATAAAAGTAACGAACGAAAAGTCACTTTAAGTTGACGAATAATTGAAGTTTATAAGTTGTTTCTCTTTAGTGTAAACAAATAAAATCAAAATAAACATTAGAAAAGATGGAGAAGACACAATGAATCCAAAAAAACAATTAAATTTTTTACAACAGCAAGAGGCTTACACAGTTAAAATAGAGACCAATAAAAAAGGCGTAGAAATCAGTCCTACTTTTATAGGGGTATTTTTTGAGGACATTAACTACGGTGCAGATGGGGGGCTGTATGCCGAGCTTATTCAAAACAGATCTTTCGAATTTGGAAGCTTCAAAGATAGTTTTTCAAAACATGATGATTATTTGTATGGCTGGGAGGTTGTGTGCAGAGGGGAAGGGGTTATTAAGCCCAATAGACAGGATAAAGAACCTATTCATAGAAACAACCCCCACTATTTAGAGGTAGTGATAGAAAAGGCAGGAGAAGGCGTTGGGATCAGCAATTTAGGGTTTGGAGGTATCTCTGTCTGCCAAGACGAGCAGTATAACTTTTCTATATATCTCAAGAATAAAAACTATAAGGGCAAACTACATATTTTATTAGAGGGCCAAAATGGAGAAGTCTATGCCAGCCATGAAATAGATGGCTCATCCTTAGCGGATAGCTGGGAGAAGTATGAAGCAGTATTACTAAGTCAGGGAGCAGATGCCCATGCAAAACTCACTCTATTATTTGACACAGAGGGCACAATAGACATGGATATGGTTTCATTATTTCCAGGAAATACATGGGAAAATAGAAAAAATGGACTTAGACGGGACTTAGTACAGATGCTAAAAGATTTGAAACCAAAATTTTTGCGTTTTCCGGGAGGATGCATCGTAGAGGGAAAATACTTAGCCAATGCGTATAACTGGAAGGACACGATAGGACCTATAGAGCATAGAAAAACTAACTGGAACAGATGGGAAGAGTGGCAAGAAGAGCCTTATAATCAAACCTATGGCTTAGGGTTTTACGAATATTTTCAGCTTTCTGAGGATTTGGGAGCCACACCACTGCCTATTATCAACTGTGGGATGAGCTGTCAGTTTCAGGGCCGTGAGGTAGCAGCTGACATTGAGCCTTTTATTCAAGATGCACTGGACCTTATAGAGTATGCAAATGGTGATGCAACGACTGTATGGGGAGCCAAAAGAATAGCAGAGGGGCATCAAGATCCTTTTAATCTAGTCTATTTAGGGATAGGCAACGAACAATGGATAGATTATGAGATACCTAACCAAGATAAATATTTTGAAACCTATGAAATATTTAGAGCCCGTATCAAAGAAAAGTATCCAGAAATTCAGCTGATTACTACAAGCGGACCTTTTTCACATGGTAAGGCATTTGATACGGCATGGGAGATTATCACAGACAAAACAAAAGACTATATCAAAGAGAATCAAGTTTATGCAGAGCTTATTGATGAGCATTACTATATGTCGCCGGAGTGGTTTTTAGAAAATGATGAGCGTTATGACAGCTATCCAAGATATGAGGATGGTATGAGCTGCAGGGTGTTTGCAGGGGAGTATGCCTGCCATACTCAGGGAGGGCCTTCAAAACAAGGCACTAATACCCTATATGCGGCACTCTGCGAAGCAGCTTTTATGACAGGGCTTGAGAGAAATGCAGATATAGTGGCTATGACAACTTATGCCCCACTATTAGCAAAAACAACCCATGTACAGTGGCAGCCAGATTTGATCTGGTTTGATAACACAAGGGTGTATGGGTCAGCCAGCTATTATGTTCAAAAGATGTTTGGAAACAATATGGGAAACCACACCCTAAAGACCCATATTGCCAGCCACAGTATATTGCCAAAACATAAGAGGTTCCCCCTTTATAGTATCGCTAGTCAAGAGGAGGCAACCGGTGATATAATCATTAAGCTCGTGAATGTGGATGAAAGGGAACAAACCATCCATATAGACCTTGAAGGGCTAGACAATGTAAAAGAAAAAGGGAGGGGGATTTGTTTGAGTTCAGGAGACAAAAGGGATAAAAATACTTTGGAGGAACCAGAAAAAGTAGTCCCAAAATCCTTTGTGCTCGAAAATGTCTCCCCTAAGATGACCTATAGGATACCAGCACAGGCTTTTGTAATCTTGCGTCTGCATAAACAATAAGAAATGCTTAACTGTACCAACCTATAGGATTTAAAAAAAGTTGGCTGACTCCCAAAAATAATAGTTCATTGTTAGCATTAAAGCTACAATACAACAAGGAATTGTGATATGATATTTGATAGAGGTAACTTTAGAATATATCAAGTTTGAGGGAGAAGTAATAATGAAAATACTTTTAATAGCCGACGTGCAGCAAGGCTTTATCAATGAATTTACAAAGCATATACCGGTTGAAATAGATAAACATGTTAAAAACTTTGAGTATGATCTGGTCGTTGCCACCAGATTTATTAATAAAAGCGGTTCCTTGTTTCAATCAGAGCTCGGCATGCAGGCTATGACCATGCTGAGTCAAGAGACTAAATTGGTAGCAACTATCGGGAAAATAGCAGATATCGTACTTCTGAAGTCAACCTATTCCAGTATCACGGCAGACCTTATTAAGCTGTTAGAAAAAAAGCAGGTAGAAGCCGTTTATCTGGCAGGTATGAATACAGAAACCAGTATTTTAGCAACAGCACTGGAGCTTTTTGATAAAGATATCAAACCTAAAATACTTTCAGGTTTGTGTATGTCACAAAAAGGACCAGCAGTTAATAAGCAGGCCATAGAACTATTAAGAAATGCCATAGGCAGTCCCAATATATTATAAAGATATTTAGGAAAGCCGCAGCTTATCAATCGAGCTGCGGCTTTTTTAGTGTATTGAATTAAAGGGCATCTTTCTTTATACTAGATTGAAAGCAGTTAACTGAAAACTAAAATAGTGTGCTTAATGATTTGGGAGGACTAGAGATGGAAAGTGTTAAAGAAATAATCAGTTATATATTAAGTTTTAAACCGTATGTACTTTTGCCGTTTATTATGCTGGCGCTGTCTATTGTTTTTCATATGCCTATCAAAAAGGGGATGAGTGCTGCGCTGACCATCGGTATTGGCTTTATAGGTGTTTTTACCTTTTTTGATTTTTTTGTCCAAACTATTGCACCGGTAGTAGAAAGCTTAGTGGCAAAAACAGGGATGCATTATACTATTTTGGATGTAGGCTGGACCCCTTTGGCTGCGATTACCTGGTCCTATAAACTTACCCCGTTATTACTGGTCATTGTT
>JARBTY010000284.1 GCA_029239935.1 Clostridia bacterium
TGAACTGCCCCCTGTCAAGTAGACAGGTGAAAAAACAAAAAATTATAATGCTAAGGTTTGATTTCGATATCCTATCGGAGTCAGACCTTTTAGCTTTTTCTGCAACCTTCTCGTATTATAAAAGTCTATGTATTCATCAATTGCTACCTTTAACTGCTCGTATGTATGAAACTTTTCTAGATGGTACATTTCAGATTTGAGAATGCCCCAAAAACCCTCCATTGGACCATTATCAATGCATCTGCTTACACGAGACATACTCTGGGTGGCGTTAATACTATCTAGCTTCCTCTTAAATTGTTTATTGGTATATTGAAATCCTCTATCACTGTGGAATAGTGGCTTTGCACTAGGATTAGCCCTTACTGCCATGTCAAATGTTTCAAAAACAAGTTGGTTGTTATTAGAGTGCCCGAGTACATAGGAGACTATGCTTTTATCACCCAAGTCTAATATGGCACTTAGATAAGCTTTCTGCCCATTTGTCAACTTGAATTCCGTGACATCTGTCAGCCATTTTTGATTTGGTTTTTCTGCAGTAAACACCCTATTCAGTACATTTTCAGCTGTTATCTGCGGTATACTTACGACATATGCTTTTTTCTTCTTACGAATAACAGATCTCATGTTAGCAGATTTCATTAACCGATAGATACGCTTATGGTTATACCGTTTATTGAGTTTAAGGTTGATATTCATAGTCATACGCCTGTACCCGTAAATACCTTTAACTTCAATATACAGATGCGCTAGCACTTCAAGAATCATGGCATTTTCTCGGTCTGCATCACTCTCTAATCTAGTATTCCATTTGTAGTAGGAAGATCGTCCAACATCAGCTATTCTGCACAATTCAGAAATTGAATAACCTTTCATTTCATGCAGTTCTTTTATAGCTATATATCTATCTTCTTGGTGAGAACTATTCTTTACCGCCTTCTTTCTATCTCGTCCAATTTTTTTAGGTATTCTAGCTCCATCTTCAACCGGTTATTCTCTGCTTCAATAAGCTTCAATTGCGCAGCAAGTTTCTCTGCTTCACTCATTTCAATTGATCCATTGTGCTTGCCACGTCTATCTGTCAATGACTCTGACCCATGTTCCTCATACTTTCTGACCCATGCATAAATCTGATGATAGGAAACCTGAAATTTATCTACTGCTATTTGGTAGTTATAGTTATTTGCAATGCAAAATGATACAATCTCAACTCGTTCTTCAAATGTTGTTTTTCTTCCCTTGGTCATAATCTTATCTCCTTGTGCATTATGAGAATTAAGTGTTTCATGACCATTATACTTCTTAATCCATTGTCGGAGAATACCATGATTTGAGATTTCATATTCTTTACAGATTTCACGCAGTGATGCTTTACCGTCAAGATAGTCTCTAACCGCTTGTAGTTTAATAGCTTCCGGATAATACTTATTCTTCTTTTCTGTTTCTAAACCTTCTGCCCCAGACATTCGATATTTTCTAAGCCATGTATAAAATGAATCATCGACAATCTCCATATCCCTGCAAATCTGAGATATGCCTCTTTTTCCTGATAAGTAGTCTTCAATAGCTTTCAGTTTTTCAAATACTGAAAACTTTTCTTTTCTTGCCATAAAAATAAGCCCCCTTTATAGAAACAGTTTTATTATTTTAACTGTCTACTATAAAGGGAGCATATCAGTTGTATGCCTTCTTGCTGGATTTAGTTTTACTTTTTTTTACCATACTGACGAACATATTACATAAAAGAAACGAAACTATTACATTTTTATTGATGAACCTTTGATTTACAATAATTATATAGGATGATATTTACTACAAATTTTAAAAAGATATTTCAGAAAACGATTTATATATATGGTTTTAAAAATGTTACACAAATTCAAAAGAACAGGAAGGGTACATAATATGATTCAAAATAATATAGAGTTTTTCAACGTTGGTTCATTGGAAACAAAGGAAGCCATACCAGGTCTAATCTTACAAAGGTTTCCACAGGATGTCCGTCACAAGATGGGAAGAGCAAACTATGAAAAAGGTCGTTTCAAAGGACAGACTTCTTCTGGTTGTGAGATTCGCTTTGTAACTGACAGCAGTGCGGTTCGGGTGGTGCTAGCTACAATTGAGTGTGCGGGAGATATATGTGTATATATTGGTGACTATTTTCATTCTATACATCGTCTGGCAGCTGGAGTACAGACTCCTATCTTAATTGATTTATCAGACAGATTTCTTAGTTTGCGGGAAGATACGGAAGGAACTGGAAGATTTTCACCAATGCTATGGCGCTTCGTGGTTAGTCGTGGATTGGGATCTATGGATATTTTTAGTGTAGCACTGCAGGATATAGATGCTTTTGGACACGAAATTCGTCCACCTTATGAAAATGAAGTTCCAAATGTAAAATGGTTAGCCTATGGTTCATCCATTACCCATGGTTCCGGTGCGATTATAAATCACAACAGCTATATACAGCAAGCAGCCCGCAGACTTGGGGTGGATGTACTAAACAAGGGTATTGGAGGTGCTTGCTATTGCGAGCCAGAGATGGCAGATTATTTTGCAGCAGAGGAGTGGGATTTTGCTACTTTAGAAATAGGTGTAAACATGAGAGGACAATTTGCTCCTCAGGAATTTGAAGACAGGGTTAGGTATATTTGCGGTAAAGTTTTAGAGAGTCATCCGAAGAAGCCTATTTTTCTTATTACCATTTTCCCAAACCATTCGGATTTGGCTAAAGAAAAGGAATCAAAATCAGGAGAGTGCAATAGGATATTTAAAGAAATTCTTAGGAAGCTTTATAAAGAGCTGGATAATCCTCATCTCTATTTAATTGAAGGGGATAATGTACTAACTGATTTTAGAGCATTAACCTGTGATCTGATACATCCTTCTGATTATGGACACATACTTATGGGAGAGAATCTGGCAGAACAACTTCTACCGGTTTTAGCTCAGTATGGAATTATGAATCAATAATGTTTAATAAGCGAACATTTTACATAAAACAGACGAAACTATTACATTTTTACTGAGGAGCTTATACGCTACAATAGTGGTGGTGTGAAATTCTTTAGCAAATTAAGGGATAGTTAAAATACAGTTTTTTGAAGCCTTTTCGAAAAACGTTTTAGTTTAAAAATAAACTTTAAGTGAAAGAGGTTGAAAAAATAATGAATATGGAAAGCCAAGATGTAACACTTCAGGGACAAAAAACAAATTTGACTAATAGTGAGAGGTCGAAGAGAAGAGCAAGAATTAAGCAAAATTTACCATGGTTTGTAATGCTTCTATTACCAATTACATTTTTTATTGTCTTTAGTTATATTCCCATGTTTGGATTGGTAATAGCATTTAAAAATTACAGATTCATAGACGGAATTTTGGGAAGTGAATGGGTTGGCCTTAAAAATTTCAAAATGATCTTTGCTCAGGCGCAGACATTAAGGGTAATTAAAAATACCTTTGTTATCAGTATGCTATCAGTATTTGTAGCTTTTCCATTTCCAATTATTTTAGCTGTAATGCTTAATGAAGTAAGATCCAAGTGGTTTAAAAAGGCATCACAAACAATTCTTTATTTGCCACATTTTTTATCATGGATAATTGTT
>JARBTY010000285.1 GCA_029239935.1 Clostridia bacterium
AAAATATGGAGTCAGAAATCCTCACTTATATCCATTATCAAGCTTACAGGCACTGAAAGAAAAAGAGGAAAAGACAACCCTTCCCGTTTCAGGAATGTCGGCTTTTGAAGAGGCTTTTTATCATTTTATTACCAATGACTTGGCTAACTTGGCGGCTCGAGCATCCGAAAATGAACTGAACCGTGTTTCTCGTTTAGTAGCAAAGCTCATTGATAGTACCAAAGAAGATGCTGCAGTTAAAAAGCAAAAGCGGGCAAATATGGAAGCTGAGAAAGCGGGTATAAACAAAATTCTTGTTAAGCAAACGGCACAAGATTTAAGAAACCGCCTGAATCAGGAAACAGAAGAACTAATTTATTATATCAAGCAGCGAGTATTTTTACGTTTTACTGATTTCTTTAAAGAAGCATTCAATCCTACAGTGTTACGCGATGATGGTCGTAACCTGAAAAAAGTTTTGCGCAGTGCACTGGACGAATTACTCGAACAAATTGGTTTTGACTTTGCCCAGGAAATGAGAGCAACGACGGTAAGACTAGATCGCTTTGCTGAAAAAATAACCGCAGAGTATCAGATAGTGCTTGTCGAAAAGATTCTTGAGATGAATCAGGATTTATCTTTTTCCCCTTTTGAATTTGAGAATACAGCACAAATTGATTTTGAGGTCGCTTTCAAAGATATTCAGCATGAGTTGTTTTCGAAAGCAATGGCTTATTTTAAAAATCCAAAATCATTTTTTGAAAAAAATGAAAGCAAATTAATGAGTGATGAGATGTATCGTGTGCTGAGCTCTGCAGCAGATGAGTATTTACAGAATGAACAAAAACGAATACAAGCTCTATATGGACATGTCATGGAAGATGAGTTTGAACAATTAATCTTGCACATGACGGAACAAGCTGATGACTTTTATTTAAGTCTGCTCTCAGCCTTAGATGGCGGAGTTCCAGCCGAACAGCTAATGAAAATACAGCAAAGCTTAACAGAACTTAGATAAAGGATGAAAGCAGGAATGAACAACAATTTTGGCTGTCAAGGCTCGGAGAATATACAATACACAACAAAGAGCAGACTGATTTATTAGGTCTGCTCTTTTCTATGAGACAATTTTTACTTTGAATTTTTTTATAGGGAAAACTTGAAGGTGGCAGGAATTTTGTGCTTTTACGGGAAATATTTCAAAAATAGTAAAAAATGAATTGAAAGTTCTTTTGTAAGATATAGATGTAGGCATCTATTATTGAGGATATAATGGGAGTGGATTTTGGTGGAGCGTACAACTTTAGAACTAGAATTAGACATTCGAAAAACAAAATTGCATTTTTGGGATGAAGTTCGAAGGACATATAACATTGTGGGAAAAAAATATCATGAATTATTTCATGATGAAATGAGCAAGAAAGACTATGATTGTGAACTTCTTAATCAGTTTGCGACATGTTTTACGAGTAAGTCTTTAATCTGCGACGTAGGATGTGGTCCTTCTGGACATATAGGACGTTACTTATTTGATAAAGGATTAGATGTTTTGGGCTTAGATATATCGGAAGAGTGTATAAATATAGCAAGGAAAGTAAATCCAGGAATGAGATTTGAAGTAGGTAACATGGCAGATATGAATATTGTTGATGATTCATTAGATGGCATAATCAGTTTTTATTCAATAATTCATACACCTAAACGATATCAAAGCTCGATTTTTAGAGAGTTCAATAGAACGCTAAAAAAGGGCGGAAAACTCTTGATTGTTGTGAAGCAGGGGGATAGTGAAGCGGAAATAGAAGAATTACTTGGTTTTGAAACTAAAATATGGTTTGCTCATTTTAGTGAAGATGAAATTCGAGATTACTTAAGTAATAATGGTTTTTCGATTAGGTTTCTGGAGACTAGAAAGCCATATGATTTTGAGATTAGTAATTCGCGCATATATGCAATAGGCGAAAAGAAAGATTAATGCCATGTTAAATCAGTATCACGTAATGCTGAAAATGATTTTTGTACATACTGAATACGAACATGACATGTAAGGATATATAAGGAGAAGTATGATTAAAGAATTTGAGAAATCTGAAATAGATGAAGTTATGAATATTTGGCTTGCGACTAATATTAATGCTCACAATTTTTTGCCAGAGAAATACTGGATAGATAACTATAATGTTGTTAAAGAGCAATACCTGCCGATATCGGAAACCTTTGTTTATAAAGAGGATAGTGTCATTAAGGGATTTATCAGTATCATTAACAACTCTTTTATTGGAGCGTTATTTGTTGCGAAAGAATATCAGGGCCAAGGGATAGGCTTAAAGCTAATCAATCACTGTAAATCTTTATATCCCAAATTAGAATTAGCCGTTTATGTAGACAATATTGGTGCAGTTGACTTTTATAAGCGGTGTGGCTTTGAATTTCAAACAGAGCAGGTCAATGAAGATTCTGCATTTAGAGAGTATATAATGTTCTGGAATAGAATGAGTTAGGTGATAGTTCCATGCCCCATTTTGACAGGGGCTATCTTCTACACTATGTTAAAAAGCTATATTGATCCCTTTTCTATCATGTTATCACTGCCGCTAGCTATTATTGTCGGTCTCGTGATTATGCACAGTGATTTGAATCTTATGAGGTATTAGTGTAATGCTGATACTTTTTTTTGTGCGCGAACAAAGGAAGAAATTTCTTTTCTAGATTCGTCTTTAATATGTAATACTAGTTTTTTCGATTTCGAATATATATAGATAGAAGTTGAAAATAGTAATGACTAGGTGCGTTTTAGGTTCCCTCGACTTAGATTTGAACAATTTTATACATATTTTTACATTGAATTGCCGCGGTTACATAAAAATAATGAAGGATTCTGTGGAAAAATATAGAAAATGAGTAAAATAAGCCTTGTGAGAATATATTGCAATTTACTGCGACCCTCAACAAGGAACTTGTATGATAACGCAGTAATAGATTGGGGGAATGCCCTTGAATTTTTTATAGGAAAGTGTGATCAATCCAGATGGATAAAAACTTATTAGATGAGGAGTATAGGTATGAAACAAGTAGATTTTATGAGTCATGAACTAAATGTTCCTGAGCTTACGCTTCGGGGAATATTGCTGGGAATGATAATTACGGTCATTTTTACGGCATCCAATGTTTATTTGGGCTTAAAAGTAGGACTCACGTTTTCGTCGTCTATTCCTGCAGCTGTTATTTCTATGGCAATTTTGAAGATGTTTAAAGATTCCAATGTTTTGGAAAATAATATGGTTCAGACCCAGGCATCGGCAGCAGGCACTCTTTCAGCAGTTATATTTATTATTCCCGGCTTGCTGATGCTCGGGTATTGGCAAGGATTTGCTTTCTGGCAAACTTTGATGATTTGTGCTTGCGGCGGCGGCCTTGGCGTTTTGTTCACAATCCCACTGCGCCGTGCTATGATTGTCAATAGTGATTTGCCTTACCCTGAGGGGCTCGCAGCTGCAGAAATTTTGAAAGTAGGCAGTGGTAATGCTTCGGGAGCCAAAGAAAATGGCATAAAAGATATTATGTCTGGTGGTATTGTTGCGGCTATTGTCAGTTTATGTGCAGATGGTTTTCATGCTATTTCATCGGTTTTCATGCTATTTCATCGGGAGTGCACTATTGGTTCAGCTTCGGCAAAGTTACTACGCAGCTGCCTCTCGGCTTTTCTTCTGCTTTATTGGGAGCTGGCTATTTGATTGGTATTGCCAGTGGCATGGCAATATTAGCAGGGACTATCTTGTCATGGGGTGTATTTGTGCCCTATCTTACATCTGTGATGTCACCGGCAGCTGGGCAGAGTGCCAGTGCCTTTGCATCTGCTGTATGGTCACAAAAGGTGCGCCTTATCGGTGCTGGTACGATCGGGATTGCTGCAATATGGACACTGATTACGTTAGTAAAACCAATCATAGATGGTATGCGCATTTCGATACAAGCCATGAGACGTTCAGATGCCGGAAAAAGTTTGCACCGTATGGATACGGATCTATCTCCTAAAGCGACAGCCACAGTCCTGAGTATTATTGTTATCGGATTGCTGGGAACATTTTATTCCTTTATTGCAGATGCAAACCTGTCAGCAGGTACCACAGGGATTTTTGTTGTCGCAGGTGTTGCGATCTCTATTTGCATGGGATTTTTTGTAGCTGCTGCATGTGGTTACATGGCCGGACTAATTGGAACATCAGCCAGCCCGATTTCGGGGATTGGCATCTTGGGAATTATTGTATCTTCTCTTGTGGTACTTGGAATAGGTACTGCAGTCAATCTTTTTGACACAGAAATAGGAAGTAAATTCGCCATTGCTTTAGCTATA